>DASWLF010000264.1:0-1683 GCA_036396255.1 Desulfobaccales bacterium | reverse complement strand
GGTGTTCAGTTAAGCGCCCTGTAGGGGCGGGGTCTCCCCGCCCTGGTATAAGAAGGGTCATTTATTGGGCGGGGAAACCCCGCCCCTACGAAAAATAGAAATTGCCAAGGCTTAAATGAACAGCATTGGGCTTAAAGCACCCGACCTTGATATTGGGACTCGATTCAGATCAGGCGACTGATGAATCCGGGACCCCTGGCCGCGGAAAGCTCCGGTCCCCGGCAGCGGCCCTTTCGCCCGGATCCACCTTATGGTGACGCACGACTCAAATAGGGATATGAGAAAAACGGCCCCAGGAATTCTCCCGGTTCTTTTGACGCTGCTGCTGGTATCCGCCCTGTCCCCTGTTGCCTCCGTCAGGGCTGCGGCGGAAGAGGCCGGTGGCAGCCTTTCCCTGCCGCAGGCCATTGACCTCGCCTTGAAGGACCACCCAGCCGTTAAGCAGGCCCGGGAAACTACGGCCGCCACCCGGGCCCAGATCGGGGTCTCCCGCGCCGGTTATTTTCCCAGCGTCAGTTTCCAGGGCAATTATTATTACGGCAACTCCTTTGCATCCACGGGACGGATCTCCGGCACTTCGACTGCTGGGGGGGTAACGGGCACGGTTTCCACTGCCGCGGAGAGCAGTCTCTATTTTTACCAGTTTCAGGCGAAGCAGTTGCTCTACGATTTCGGCAAGACGCCCGGCATCGTGGGCCAATCCCGGTCCTCCTTCCAACAGAGTGAACAGGATTACTTCGGCACCCGCCAGCAAGTGGTGCTGGACGCTCGCACCGCCTATTTCGGTTTGCTGGCGACGCAGCGGGCCCGAAAGGTGCAGGAAGAAACGGTGCGGCAAAACCAGGACCTGCTGAAGCAGGCCCAGGGTTTCTACCAGGTGGGCCTGAAGGCCAAGATCGACGTCACCAAGGCCGAGGCCAATCTATTTTCCGCCGAAGCCAACCTGATCCAGGCGAAAAACAACGTGGAGCTGGCCCGGGTCACTCTGATGAATGCCCTGGGACTGAAGACCTGGCCCTACAAGCAGGTGGAAGACGTTCTGGAGGTGACCCCCCAGCCCCGGCCCCTGGAAGAGTTGACCGGCACCGCCATGCAAAAGCGGCCGGAACTGATGAAAAACCGGTACCAGCAGGAGTTTAATCAGGCAGGCATTCAAGTGGCCCGGGCCGGTTATTTCCCAACCTTTACCTCCACCGCGGCTTATGGTTGGCAGGGAATAGGAGACTCCCCCTTCGGCAACCTGCCCAATAACTGGTATGTGGGTGCGGCCATGACTTTCCCACTGTTCGAGGGCTTGTCCACCACGTATTCGGTGAGCCAGAACAAGGCCCAGCTCCGGGCCACCCTGGAAAGCTACGAGGTTCTGCGGCAAAACGTCACCAAGGAAGTGAGCCAGGCGTACCTGAATGTCAGAACCGGCTGGGAACTGATCCGCGCCACCAAGAAGGCGCTGGAGGCGGCCCGGGAGAACCTGCGCCTGGCCTGGGGCCGCTATCAGGCCGGCATCGGCACCATCATCGAGTTTACCGACGCCCAGGTGCAGTTTTCCCAGGCAGATTTGAATTTTGTCCAGGCGCTTTACAATTACCGCGTCTTTGAGTCCCAGCTGGATAAAGCCATCGGCAAGGAGTATTGAGACTGTTGTCAGTTGCCCGTGGCCGGCTGCAGGTCTTTGGTTTTTAG
>DASWLF010000263.1:0-1655 GCA_036396255.1 Desulfobaccales bacterium | reverse complement strand
CCACCCGGCCGCCCTGGTCCCGCACCACCCGGCCATAGTGGGCGCCGTCTGCCAGCTCGATGGTCTGGACGGTGACCGCCGCCCCGGTTTCTTCTTGCAGCCGGTGGAGCGCCCGGATGCTATCTGGGGAAATCAATGGCGCGTCGCCGCACAGCACCAGGACGGTTTTGACCCCATGCGGGACCGCCGGCATGGCCACCTGCACCGCGTGGCCGGTGCCCAGCTGGGGTTCCTGGACCACGAAACGGGCCCCGAAATCCTTCAGGGCCTCCTGGACTTTGTCCGCCTGGTAGCCCACCACCACTACGATATCTTGCACACCCAGGTCCTTCAGGGTGTCCAGCAGGTAGGCGACCATGGGCCGGCCCAGGATTTCATGCAGGACCTTGGGGCGGGACGACTTCATCCGGGTCCCCTGGCCCGCGGCAAGGATGACGGCGGTGATTTTTCCTTTTAACATATTCATATCTTTCTGCACTCTTTGTGCCAAAATTTCTTCTCATTCATTCCTTTCCAAAATATGTAAAAGTCCGTAGGGTGCGTCTTACGCACCATTATTTTATCCTTTCTTATTCGCCAAAGCCCATATCTTTTACTTCTTCTTCATTAATGCCGCCCCAATCGGATGGATATAGTCCCTTATTCACAAATCGGTGAAAAGTTGAATAAGGCCAATCTATTACTTTTTTCGCATATCCATGCTTCACGGGATTCCAATGAAGATAATCAAAGTGACGTTGTAAATCTACGTCATCTCGGATGAAATGCTCCCAGAACCTTCTCTGCAAGATTGGATTCTCACTGCGCTTATCGCGAGAATTGCCAACTTGCCCTCTATTTCCTGCCAGAAAACTGCATCGCTTGCTCACGGCCCTTTTAATAATAGCCCAACGAGAGGCAAAGTTGGCATCATCTTTCGGTAACGTCCAGATTGTATGAAGATGGTCCGGCAACAACACCCAAGCGTCAATACTGAAGGGCATAGATTGGCGAACTTCTTGAATTCCCTCCCTAAGAGCGGCCCTGACAGAGTCTTCAGTCAGTATAGGCTGGCGGCCCAAAGTGACCACCGTAAAGAAATAAGTACCGCCTTTAATTTTGATTCGTCGGTATTCGGGCATCTTTTTGGTGCGTAAGACGCACCCTACTTTACTCTTGATTAGCAGATAAGAAATGTTCCGCGAATCCCTATTCTCAACATGATATTCAATTGTTAAAAAAATACTATTAATTTTTAAAAATGAAAAGGCAAGCCTGAGTTTCAGGCTTGCCTTTTCCCCTTTCAGGGGGTTGGGTGGGGAGTTTGCGGGGATGGCGGTGGATCACAGGCGAGACGCCTGTGCTACCAATTCCCCGGCCCTCCCCTCAAGATTCCGTGTCTATCTGCTACAAACCCCGGGCCGCCACCTTGGCGCGGACCATGGAGCGGCGCAGGGCGGCCTCGGCCCGGGTCCAATCGATGGCTTCGGTCTTGGCCGCGGCCAAGCGGCGCTCGGCCCGTTCCTGGGCCCGCCTGGCCCGCTCGATGTCGATCTCCCGGCCCAGCTCCGCGGCTTCGGCCACGATGGTGACCTTGGCGCCGGTGACTTCGGCAAAGCCGCCGCTCACCGCCAGGAACTCGGTTTTGCCGCCGGCTTTGTAGTACATCTCGCCGA
>DASWLF010000262.1:0-2849 GCA_036396255.1 Desulfobaccales bacterium | reverse complement strand
CCCAAGCCCCCACCCCCAATCCCTTATAATGGGAGAACCATATGAATTGGAACTCTTAGCTGCCGCACCATTAACCAGCGCGATAGAGCTTCGACGTCCAAGAACCTAATCAATATAGGGCGGCCTGTGGCCGCCGCAATTCGGCGGGCATGGCCCGCCCTATAAATTCTATTAATTTTTTTATGGACAACTGGGCTAAAATCATCATCGGGGACAGCCGCTCCATGGCAGAGGTGGAGGACGAGTCCATCGACCTGGTGGTCACGTCGCCGCCCTACTGGCATATTAAGGATTACGGGATCAAGGGCCAGATCGGCTACGGCCAGAGTCTGCACCAGTATTTGCGGGACCTTTATTATGTCTGGCAGGAGTGCTTCCGGGTGCTGCGCCCCGGCAGCCGGCTGTGTCTCAACATCGGCGACCAGTTCGCCCGCGCTTCGGTCTACGGCAGATACAAGGTGATCCCCTTGCACGCCGAGTTCATCGCCCAGGGCGAACAGATCGGCTTCGATTTCATGGGCTCCGTCATCTGGCAGAAGAAAACCACCATGAACACCACCGGCGGCGCGGTGGTCATGGGCTCCTACCCCTACCCGCCCAACGGCATCATCGAGATCGACTACGAATTCATCCACGTCTTTAAAAAGCCGGGGAAGAGCAAGAAAGTCTTGCCGGAAACCAAGGAAGCCTCTAAACTCACCAAGGAAGAGTGGAAGGAGTATTTCGCCGGGCACTGGTATTTCGGCGGGGCCCGGCAGTTGGGCCACGAGGCCATGTTCCCCGAGGAGTTGCCCCGGCGCCTCATCCGGATGTTCACCTTCGTCGGCGACACCGTGCTGGACCCCTTCCTGGGCAGTGGCACCACGGTGAAGGTGGCCCTGGACCTGGGCCGCAACGCGGTGGGCTATGAGATCAATGAAGACTATCTGGAAGTAATAAAGGAAAAAGCAGGGAGCAAAGATAAGCTCCCGGGATTCTTTAGAGATATGCAAGTAATTAAAAGGCAGTGGGAGGCTTTTGAGATCCCTGCCGTTGATTATACCCCCGGAATTCGCGACGCCGGCCCCCAGGGGGCGGTGGAAGGCCTTGACGGCAAGCCCCAAAACCTCTGCAAGGTCACCCAGGTTATTGATGAACAGACCATAAAATTGGATAATGGGCAACGGGTCCGGTTCCTGGGGATCAGGATAGACAAGGGGCAGGAGACCCGGGAATATCTAGCCGGATATCTCCTGGGAAAAATGGTCTTCATCCGGAACGGCAGCCTGGCAGCCGACGGCACGGTCCTGGGATACGTTTACCTCAAAAACAGGATATTCGTTAACGCCCACCTGATTAAATCCGGACTGGGCTCAGCCGATCCGGCAGTGGAGCACAACTTGAGCCGCAGATTTACCCGGTATATGGAAGAGAGAGCCACCCCTTTTTGAGGTGTGGCAAGAGATTTGACTTAACCATCAGGCGGTTGATTTCTTAAGTCAGCAGGTCAAGCAAAGGGGTGCACCTATGAAGGTTGGTTTGAAGCATCACGGCATCCGCAACGTCGCGGCGGTTCACTGGCACCTGCCCACTTCGGCCCTGTATGAGAAGATCGTCTCCCGGGGCGAAGGGCTCATCGCCCACCTGGGACCGGTGGTGGTGCGCACCGGGGTCTACACCGGCCGCTCCCCCCGGGACAAATTTATTGTCCATGAACCGTCCAGCGCCCACCAGATTTCCTGGGGGGTGGAGAATCAGCCGCTGCCGGCCGAGAAATTCGAACTGCTGCACGCCCGGCTCCTGGCCTTTCTGCAGGGCCGAGAACTGTTCGTGCAGGACTGCCATGCCGGGGCGGACCCCAACTACCAGATGTCCATCCGCATCATCACCACCCAGGCCTGGCAGAACCTTTTCGCCCGCAACATGTTCCTCCGGATCAAAGACCACAAAGAATTGGAGCACCATTCTCCCGAGTTTACCATTATCAGCGCCCCGGACTTCCACGCGGTGCCGGAGTTGGACGGCACCAACTCCGAGGCCTTCATCACCGTCAATTTCGCCAGGAAACTCATCATCATCGGCGGCACCAGCTACGCCGGCGAAATCAAGAAATCGGTGTTCACCATCCTCAACTATTACCTGCCCCAGAAGGAAGTGCTCTCCATGCACTGTTCCGCCAATGAGGGCCCCGGCGGCGACACCGCGCTGTTCTTCGGGTTGTCGGGCACCGGCAAGACCAGCCTGTCCGCGGACCCGGAGCGCAAGCTCATCGGCGACGACGAGCACGGCTGGGGGGATACGGGGATCTTCAACTTTGAGGGGGGCTGCTACGCCAAGGTCATCCGCCTGAGCCCCGCGGCGGAGCCGGAGATTTACGAATGCACCCGGCGGTTCGGCACCATCCTGGAAAATGTGGGCATCGACCTGGCCACCCGCCGCCTGGACCTGAACGATGACAGCCTGACGGAAAATACCCGGGCCGCCTACCCCATCACCCACCTGCAGAACATCGTCCGCTCCGGGGTGGGGCGCCATCCCAGCCACATCTTCATGCTGGCCTGCGACGCCTTTGGGGTGCTGCCGCCCATCGCCCGGCTGACCCCGGAGCAGGCCGCCTACCACTTCCTGTCGGGCTATACCGCCAAGGTGGCGGGCACCGAGCGGGGCATGGGCAAAGAGCCCCAGGTCACCTTCAGCACCTGCTTCGGCGCCCCCTTCCTGGCGCTGCCGCCTGCGGTCTATGCCCGCCTGCTGCGCGAGAAAATCAAGCAGCACCAGCCCACCTGCTGGCTGGTGAACACCGGCTGGACCGGGGGGGCCTTCGGGGTGGGGCATCGCATGGAGATCGCCTATTCCCGGGCCTTGCTGCG
>DASWLF010000261.1:0-17277 GCA_036396255.1 Desulfobaccales bacterium | reverse complement strand
GAATACCGGTGCACTCCTCCCTTATCCTTTGGGTTTTCCGCCGCAAATCGTCTCATAGCCATCTCCGCCCGGTCGGTAAGTTCCAGGTCAAAATGCCGGTAAAGGCGCCTTACTACTGAAATGGGGCTTCTTACCAACTCGGAGTAGTGCACGTCAAAGAAGCGCTCGCCGGGCAGGCCGTTCTTGCCCTGGCGGCATTCAATGGCCAGGCGAGCCCCCTCCTCCCAACGGCTCATCACCTCTTGGCCCAGCGCTCGTTTATCGATGTGATCGGTAAAGGCACCGCGCAAGACCTCGGTGAAACTGGCGCACGAAGGCAGAACCTTCAGCGGGTCGCGATGGGTCAACACGATTGCTGCATCCGGATAGACCTGGAAAAGGGCCCTCAAACCCAATAAGTGGCTGGGCGCCTTGAGCACCCAGCCCTTCCCCGGACAACGCCACTGAAGGTGTTGCAGGAATCGCCGGTGAAATTCATAGGCCGGCCGCTTATCCTGCCCATCATACCAGGTGCGGTAGGAGGGCACAAAATACATGGATTCGAAAACATGACTGCGAAAGTCGTGATTGGTAATGGCAATGCATTCCTGCGGCAGCCTGGCGTCAATCAGGTGCACGGCTCTAAAGTCAGGCATCAGAAAATCAATGGACTTGAGCTGTAGTTGCGTCTTGGTGATACGCCGGTCGGAGTCGTAAGAGCCCTTATCCGGAGGTGGAGAAGGATACATCACTTCCCAAACCTGAGGGGCCCGGTGGGCGGGATCTTGGGCTAAAAGGGCGTGCAGGAACGTGGTGCCGCTGCGCGGCAGTCCGGTTATGAATAACGGCCGTCGGATGTTTTCAGCCGCAATTTCCGGAAAACGCTTGCGATCTTCAACCAGACGGAGTCGATTGCCCAACAGCCGCAAAATGTCGTTTTGCACACAAATGCGCCCGATGAAATTCAGTTCCGCCTCGGTTTCATAGGAATTGAGGAGAAGCCTCAGTGGTTCCCGAAACGAGTCACCGCCAAAGTCGTCAAGGCCCACCCGTTTGCAGGCCTTGCCCAGGAGAATCTTTTCATCCAGGGATAACCAGGATACGCCATTGCCCATCAATGACCGACCCATGGCATTAACCAGGCGTAACAGCTTCGAACGAGTGCAGTTACCAGATTTAACCGCTTGGTTGCGCACCCGGTATCCCTCCTGGCCTCTTTATGAGGACATTTGTTGGCTCTAGTGTGAGGTAATTTTATATATGCTGAAGCGCACTGGGAAGGTAACCGTAATCTAATTATACTGAGCTAATTAAACTCAGCATTTTGACCCGGTCCATGAAATTTAAAATAAGTTGAATTGAATCTTCAATATTGAGTTTCTCCGTATCAATAACAAGATCAGGAAATTCCGGTTCTTCATATGGGGCCGAGATCCCGGTATAATTTTTAATAATTCCTCTCCTGGCCTTTTCATACATACCCTTGGGATCCCGCCTCTCGCATTCCTGAATGGAGCACTTTACATAGACCTCATAAAAATTGTCTCGTGAGAAACAACTTCTTACGAAGTCCCTGTCCTCTTTAAATGGTGATATAAATGAAGCCAAAACAATAAAGCCGGCATCAACGAATAACCTTGATATTTCTACAATTCTTCTAATATTTTCCTTTCTATCTTGACGACTGAATCCAAGATCAGAATTTATCCCGTGTCTGACATTGTCTCCATCCAAAACATAAGACCGGATGCCGCGGTTAAAGAGCTTTTTCTCTATCCCATGAGCTATGGTCGACTTACCCGCGGCCGAAAAGCCGGTAAACCACAAAACCCCACTCGCATGCTGATTGAGGATATTCCGATCCCGCCGGGTAATTTGGCCGTTATACCTTACCAGGTCCTTGGGGAGATCCAGGGGGCGCGGCGACGTCATTTTTCTTAACATATAACCCCAAACGATAGCCCTGAGTTCTTGGAAAATTTCTTAGATAAGAGATGCATATTGCCAGCCCTACTGTCTGGCCCAGGCCGTTTGCCATTGAAATTTACTTTTCATGTGTTTAGGCCAATTTTAGGGTGCGGGGCAGGTTGGCGCGATTCCTCTAGCCGCCATTCCGGTTATGCATAGTATAATTCGGCGAACTCACTTTTCAAATATAAAAATGAGCCGGTAAATTCCTCCCACCCTGTAAAATGCAGATAGCTCGCCAAATATTTAAAATTTAGATAAATTGCGAAATTGGGAAAATTGCAGAAATCCAGGTTGGACGAATTTTTGAGGCTAGAATGGTGGAAAGATTGGCTTGAGATGCAGATTTGGCATTTTACTGATGGCAATGGTTAGAATCTCATCTAAAGGCCCCAGACGGCAATCTTTGCCCGGTTGGCGGCCTTAAGCATCTCCTGGCGGTTGAAGATGAGGGTCTTGCCGGATTCCACCGCCAGCACCGCGGCCCCCACTTCTTTCATGGCGGCGATGGTCTCAGGCCCCACCGCGGGCACATCGAAACGCAGGTCCTGGTGGGGTTTGCTTATTTTTACCACCACGGTGCCGGGCCCGGCCAGGGAGCCGCCCCGGCGGATGGTGTCGTCGGTGCCCTCGATGGCCTCCAGGGCCACCACCACCTGGCGCCTCACCACCACGCACTGGCCGATGTCCAGGCGGCCCACTTCCCGGGCCACTTGCAGCCCCAAGTCGATGTCTTGCAGTTCTTCCGGGGAGGGGGCCCGGCGGCTGATTTGCCCGGCCGGGGCCAGAAGGTCGTCCAGGAACAGGGTGGAGGGGACCACGGTGATGCCTTCGGATTCCAGTTCCGCGGCCACCGCCCGGAGCAGGCGGTCGTCCTTGCCGGCGCCGGCCCGGCGCACCACGCTGAGGGCCCTGAGGTCCGGGCGGAACTCCTTAAAGAGACGGCCCCGGCTGATGCCGCCGGCCATCACCGCCCGCTGCACCCCCGCCTTCTTAAAGATGCGGATGATCTTCCCCAGCTGGCCCACGTAGACCCAGTGGAGTTCCTGCACCAGGGAGGCCAGGGCCGGGTCGGTCTCGCCCCGGTGGGCCGCCGCCACTACCTGGACCCCATGGCTCCGGGCGGCCTGGGCGAAAAGCAGCGGGAACTGGCCCTTACCCGCGATTAAGCCGATGTTCTCGGACATCTGCCGGCAGCAGACCCCGTTCGGAGGTCTCCAGGAATTTGAGCAGGTGCTGGACTTCGGGGACCTGGGGGTATTCCTGCCTGATCCTCTCCATGGCCTCTTTCTGATTGAGATCGGACAGGAACAGGAGTTCGTAGGCCCGTTTCAGGCCCTGCAGGGTGGCGTCGGTGAATCCTTGCCTTTTCAAGCCCACCAGGTTGAGGCCCACCAGCTTGGCCCGGTTGCCCACGGCCATGGCATAGGGGGGAACGTCCCGGTGCACCGCGGAGCAGCCGCCGACGAAGGCGTGGCGGCCGATCCGGCAGAATTGGTGCACCGCCGAGAGGCCCCCCAGGATGGCGTGGTCCTCCACGCTGATGTGGCCCCCCAGGGTGGCGGCGTTGGACATGATGACGCCGTTGCCCACCTGGCAGTCGTGGGCCACGTGGGTGTAAGCCATGAACAGGTTGTCCCGGCCGATGCGGGTGACGCCGCCGCCGCCGGCGGTGCCCCGGTGCATGGTGGCGAATTCCCGGATGGTGTTGTGATCCCCGATGACCAGGTGGGATTCTTCTCCTTTGAACTTCAAATCCTGGGGGATCTCGCCCAGGACGGCGAACTGGAATATGCGGCAACGGGCCCCGATGGTGGTGAAACCCTTGATCACCACGTGGGAACCGATCTGGGTCTCATCGCCGATGACCACCTGTCCCTGAATGATGCTGAAAGGGCCCACCGCCACCCCCCGGCCCAGTTCCACCGTCTGGTCGACGATGGCGGTGGGATGGATCTGGGTCATCCCATTTCCCCTTCCTGGCCAACCGCGGCCATTATTTCCCCTTCGGCCACCAGGGTGTCGTTGACGAAAGCCTTCCCCTGCATCTTCCAAAATTTCTTGCCGCTGCGGATGGTTGCCACTTCCAGCCGTAGCTGATCCCCCGGCAACACCGGCTGGCGAAAGCGCACCTTGTCCAGTCCCATGAGGAAGACGGAGGGGTTGCCCAGGTTTTCCGGGGTGGACAACAGGGCCAGGATGCCCCCGGCCTGGGCCATGGCCTCCGCGATGAGGACTCCCGGCATGATGGGGCGGTCGGGGAAATGGCCCTGAAAGAAGGGCTCGTTGCAGGTGACGTTTTTGAGCCCCACGATACTCTTTCCCAACCGGAAGCTCAGGACGCGGTCGATGAGCAGAAAGGGGTAGCGGTGAGGCAGGATGCGCTTAATGTCTTCCAGACTAAGGTTTTCCGGCACGGTCATGTCTCAGGCTCCTTCTCCAGCCTGGCGAAGAGTTCCTTTAGCTGCTGTTCCAGCTGTTTCAGCCGGCGGTAAATCTCCGGGAGTTTCGGCAAGTGGGCGTTGATCTTGGCGAACTCCTCCCCAGGTCTGGCCGGGGAGCCGATCACCATTTGACCGGGGTCCAGGGAGTGGGTGACGCCGGCCTGGGCCGCCACCTGGACCCCGTCCCCTAACTGCAGGTGGCCCACCACGCCGGCCTGGCCCCCCAGGGCCACGTGTCTTCCCAGCCGGGTGGAGCCGGCCACCCCCGCCTGGGCCACCAGGAAGGAGTGTTCCCCCACCACTACGTTGTGGGCCAGGTGCACCAGGTTGTCCATCTTGACCCCCCGCCCCACCCGGGTCTCGCCCAGGGCCCCCCGGTCGATGGCGCAATTGGCGCCGATCTCCACGTCGTCTTCGATGACCACGGTGCCCAGTTGGGGGATTTTCGTATGGCCGTCTTGGCCCGGCACGAAGCCGAAGCCGTCGGCGCCGATCACCGTGCCGCTATGGATGATGCAGCGCTCTCCCACGGTGCAGCGCTCCAGGATGGTGACGTTGGGGTGGAGCAGGGTGTCGGCCCCGATCCTGACCTCATGGCCGATGACACAGCCCGGCATAATGGTCACCCGGTCTCCCAGGACCACCTGGTTGCCGATGAAGGTCAGGGGGGCAATGGAGACCTCCCGGCCCAGTTCCACTTCCTGGCCCAGGTAAGCCAGGTCGCTGACGCCGGACCAGCGGCGCCGGGGGGGGGCGAAGCAGGCGGCGACCCGGGCGTAGGCCAGGTAAGGGTGGTCCACCACAATCAGCGGCCGTCCCAGATCGGCGTGCTCCGGGGGGACGATGAAGGCGGCGGCCCGGCTCTGGCCCGCCAGGCGGGCGTAGCGCCGTTGGGTAATGAAGGTGATGTCCCGGGGCGTGGCGGACTCGATGGCAGCGATGCCCTCGATCTTGAGATCGGCCGGGCCCTTAAGTTCCCCTCCCAGCAGGGCCGCCAGTTCTCCCAGGGTGTGTCCCATCAGGGTATTAATTACCGAACTTGCTGCGCACCTTCTCGGTGATATCTATACCCGGGGCCATAAACAGGAGCCCGGAGTTGCGCTTGTCCAGGACTAAGTCCAGCTTATTGTCCTGGGCCACCGCCTTCACCGCGCCCTCCAACTTCTGGAACAACGGCGCCAGTTCCTTTTCCTGGTATTGAGCCATTTGCTTTTCGGCGTCGGCCCCTTGCCGTTCCAGTTCCCGCATTTTCTTTTCCAGCTCCTCGGCCTTGCGCTTCTTGGCATCTTCCTTCATGACGCCGGCCTGCTTCTGAAACTCCTCCACCTGGCGGCCAATATCCTGGCGCCTCTGGGCAAAGGGTTTTCCCAACTCCTCCGACTTGCGCTTCAGGTTCTCCTGCACCCGTTTGCCTTCGGCTGATTTGGACACCACGTCCATGCCGTCGACGACGCCAACCTTGAGGTCGGCCCCCGCGGCCCACAGTGGGGTCAGAACCAGACCCAGGGTTAAGAGTACGCTAATGCCAAGTTTGAACATTTAATCCTCCTGGAATGCTGGGAATAAGATCATCCCCGGCAAGGGGTTTTTTAAAAATTATAACAACTATCTTCCTGCACTTCAAACCATGGGGCTAAAAGTTCCCGCCCATGGTGAATTCCCAGGCGCTTGTCCTTTCAAAAGACTTGGGCGCCAGGTTGTAGCCCCATTCCACCCTGAGGGGACCCATGGGGGAGAACCACCGAAACCCAATGCCGACGGCGGTGCGTAACGCCGGACCGATATAATTGGCGCCGTAAACGTTGCCGGCATCAAAGAATACCGTCCCCAAGAGGCCCAGCTTTTTGTACAGGGGGAAGCGGTACTCCACGTTCAGCTGGGTGAATTTGTCGCCGCCGATGCGCTCATGGGTAACTGGGTCCCGGGGGCTGACTTCAGCATATTTAAAACCCCGGAGGGTCTCAATGCCGCCCAGGTAGAACTTCTCGTAAGCCGGCATCGCCCCCCAGGACAGCTGCTGCATGTACCCGACCCGGGCGTGGATCACCCCCACCGTGGTCCAGGCCAAGGGGAAGTACCAGCCCGTTTCTGCAATATACCGTAAGTAGGCGGTATCGCCGCCCAATCCGGCCATCTCGATGCTGACACTGTGGTCCGATCCTTTGGTGGGCGCGAACAGGGAATCCCGGGAGTCCCGCCGGATGCTCATGGATGCCGCGCTGGTGTTATGGATCTTCGACGCTTCCACCAGCACCGGGGAGGCGTTAATCTGCAGGTCTTTAAGATCCACGTTTTCAAACCGGTACATACCAAAGAGCCGGGTGTACTTCCAGCGCAGGGGGTGGCTCAGGCGAATATCCGCGCCTTTGCTGATGCGGGTATATTCAGTGTATTCCCGTTCCCAGTTGTAGGCGTCCAGGCCTAAGGCCAGGGGCCGGTCGAACAGGTAAGGCTCGGTGAAAGAGGCCCGGACCCGGTGAGAAATGGAGCCGAGGATTCCCTGGACTTTGAGCGTCTGCCCCCGGCCGAACAGGTTGTTCTGGCTGACCTCCACCATGCCCACCAGGCGGTCCTGGGTGCTGTAACCGGCGCCCACCCCGAAGGTGCCGGTGGGTCTCTCCTTAACGCTGATTTTCAGGTTCATCCGGTTGGGAGCGCTGCCCGGAGTGGTGCTGAAGTTCACGTCTTCGAAGTACTCCAGGCGCCGCAAATTCTTGATGCTCTCCTTGAGGTTGGTGGCGGAAAAGAGCTCCTGTTCGTAAACCCTGAGTTCCCGGCGGATCACCTTGTCCCGGGTCTTGACGTTGCCGCCTATCTCAATGCGCTCAAAATATACCTTTTCCCCCTTGCGGATGTCGAAGGTCACGTCCACCGTCAGGTTTTCCGCATTCTCCTTGATTAAAGGGGTGATGTCGGCATTGGCGAACCCTTTGTCGGCATATAAATCGCCCAGGGCGGTGAGATCGTTTTGCAGCGTCTCCCGGCTGTAAACCTTTTCCTTGGGGGTCTGCATCTTTTCCAGGAGCTTGTCTTTGTCCTCCAGCAAGTCTCCTTGAAAATCTAGTTTGCCCGCATGATACTGGGGTCCCTCCTGGACCGGGATGGTGATGTAGATCCAATTGCCCTTGATGTCGACCTTGGGCTCGCCCACCTTGGCTTTGATATAACCGTGGTTGTAATAAAAGGCGGCAACTTTCTCCAGGTCCCGCTCCAGGGTGTCCCGGCTGAGTTTGCCCGCCCCGGTGATCCAAGCGATGGCAAAGAAGCCTCTTTCCTTGGTCTCCATCACCGCGCGCAGCTCTTTGTCCTTGAAGGCCTTGTTGCCCTCAAAGTCGATTTCTTTGATGGCCAACTTGCCGCCTTCGTTGATGTGGAACACCAGGGTGACCTCGGTGTTGGTGACGGGTACCAGCTCATAGGTGATGCGGGCCTCATAGAACCCCTTTTCCCGATACAGATTCTGGATCTTATTGATGTTTTCCCGGATGGCGGCTTCCGAGGCCACGGAAAAGGGTTTGAGGTCCATGGCTTCCAGGATCGCGTCCCGTTTGAGCTTCTTGTTGCCTTTGGTGATGATCTCCTTGATGGCCGGTTTTTCCGTCACGATAACCGTCAGGACCCTGCCTTCCGGGGTGTCGCTGACGTCGAACTTCACATCGGTGAAATAGCCCATCTTGTAGATGGATCTCAGGTCTTCCCGCAGGCGGGCCGGAGCCAGGATCTCGCCTTCCCGGGTCTGCATCACGCCCAGGATGGCGTCTTTCTCAATGCGGCGGCTGCCTTTGACATTGAGGCGGGCAATCCGCTCTTTGCCCAGGATCTTCAAGCTGAGTTCCTGGGCCACCTGGCGGCTGAGGCCGGTGAGGGCATTGAGGCCGGTGCCCTGGACTTTCAGGGTGACGGGGCCCTGACGCCCGCTGAGGTCCAGGAGTCGACCCTCCAGGGATAGCAGGTCGCCCACTTTCAACAGGGTGCCCCAGATGGCCAGGTCAGCCCCTAATTTGCGCCCCAGCTCCTGGACCCGGGCTTCGGTCAGCGGCTCCTTCAGCAGGGAGAGCTCCTTGTGCATATCCTCCTGGGACACCAGGGTGAAGCCTTCTGCTTTGAGGCGTTCGGCAATTTCCTGACGGACCTTTTCACCCAGGTATTCCAGGGGTTCCTTGCTGGTGACGGCGAACGGGAAGACCGCCACCTTTTTGAGGACCACCTCCGGTTCCTGGGCCGCGCCAGGCCCACTTAAGGCCAGAAGGAGCAAGAGAATTGATAGTATCAGGCGTGGTGCCACCTTATTCCCCCTGTACGATCACAGCTTTGCCGTCCATCAGGGTGATTTGCCGATCCAAGGCCCGGGCCAGTCCCAGGTTATGGGTAACGATGACTGAGGTCAGCCCCAGTTCACGGTTGAGGCCAACGATGAGTTCGTGCACCCGGGCCCCGCTCTTGGGGTCCAGGTTGCCGGTGGGTTCGTCTGCCAGGAGCACCTCAGGGTCCAGCACCAGGGCCCGGGCCACCGCCACCCGTTGTTGCTCGCCTCCCGACAGGGTGGTGACCCGATGGCTCAGGCGATCTTTCAGCCCCACCCGCACCAGGACAGCCTCGGCCTTCTCCCGGGCCACGGTCTGGGGCAGCCGCGCAATGAGCGCCGGCATCATGACATTTTCCAGGGCATTAAACTCGGGGAGCAAATGGTGGAACTGGAACACAAACCCCACCTTGCGGTTGCGGAAAGCTGCCAGGGATTTATCGTCCAGGGAAAAAACGTCTTCCCCGTCCCAGAGCATCTCTCCGGCGCTGGGGCGCTCCAGGGTCCCCATGATATGGAGCAGGGTAGACTTGCCTACCCCAGAAGCTCCCACCACCGCCAGGGTCTCCCCCTTAAAGATATCCAGGTCCACCCCGGTCAGCACCTCCACCCGGATGCCGTTGTGGCTGAAGGTCTTGACCAGCCCCCGGGTCTGGATCTTCACCGGGGCCTGAGGGGATCTCTCGACGGTTACCATATCCTTCCCATCAGGGCGTAAGCCACCTTACCACTTTCACCCGGGAGCGTCAACGTTTCGAGTTTCGAGTTTTTAGTTAGATAGTCAACTACTGGCAAGGAGTTAACCTCCACCTGATAATCGGTAAAACTTCCCATGGGGAACCGCATTGCTGCTGGCATAAATATCCTTTGCTTTCCTCAAGGGGCCCAAAATTTTCGAAACTCGAAACTCAAAACTCAAAACTCAAAACTCGAAACTCGAAACTCGAAACTCAAAACTACTCATACCGGATGGCCTCCACCGGGTCGAGACGCGCCGCCTGCCACGAGGGATACAGGGTGGCCAGAAAGCTGATGGCCATGGCCGCCACGATGATGGCCGCCACGTCCAGCCCCTGGATCTGCACCGGCAGGGTGGAAATGTAGTACACGTCCCGGGGCAGCGGGATGAACTGGTAGCGCTTCAGGATGGCGCAAAGCCCCAACCCCAGGCCCAGCCCCACGGTGGTCCCCACCCCGCCGATGACCAGGCCGTTCATGATGAAAATCTGCATGATGCTCTGGCGGGTGGCCCCCATGGATTTGAGGATGGCGATGTCCCGGGTCTTTTTCATGACCATCATGAAGAGGGTGGAGGCGATGCCTAAGGCCGCCACCAGGACGATGAGGGTGAGGATGATGAACATGGCGATCTTTTCCAGCTTCAAGGCCGCGAACAGCGACCGGTTCATCTGCATCCAGTTGCGGGTGTAATAGCCGGGCCCAAGCTTCTCGAGGATGGCCTGGGCCACTTCCTCCGCCCCGTAGATGTCTTTGACCTCCACCTCCAGGCCCGTGACCCGGTTGCCCAGGCCCAGGAATTCCTGGATCCGGGGGATGCTGGTGTAAACCAGGTTGGAGTCGAACTCGTACATGCCGGAGTGAAAGATGGCGCTGACCCGGAAGGCCTTCATGCGGGGGAGCCGCCCCATGGGCGTCATGGTTCCCAGGGGGGAGATGATGTTCAGGTAGTCGCCCAGAGACAGGTTGAGGTTGCGGGACAGCTCGTTGCCGATGGCCGCCCGGGGCGGGTCCTCGGGGGCGGCGTCCGCCAGGTCGGCGAATTTACCCTGCACCACGTTCAGGGCTGGCGGCCCCCCCCGGCCAATGGTCTTAAGGTCCAGCCCCCGGATCACCCCCCCGGAAATATTTCCCGGAGCCGAGTACATTACTTGTGTATAGATAAAAGGAACAGCCGACACCACCCCGGGGACGGTTTGCACCTGGGCCACCAGCTCACCGTAGTCGGTGACCGGGGCCCCCTGCTTCAGGACGATGACATGAGCGTTGACGCTTAAAATCTTTTTCTTCAAGTCCTGGTCAAAGCCGGTCATCACCCCGATGACCACGATGAGGGCCATGACCCCCACCGCCACCCCGGCCATGGAGATGAAGGTGCTGAGCGACAGGAAGCCTTTCTGGCGCCTGACTCCCCGCAGCAGACGCAGGGCCACGAAGGACTCAAAGTACCCCATGGACACTACTTCTCCGGTCTAAGCAGCGGGAAGAGAATGACGTCCCGGATGGAGGGGGAATCGGTTAGGAGCATCACCAGGCGGTCGATGCCGATGCCTTCCCCCGCGGACGGGGGCATGCCGTGCTCCAGGGCCAGAATGAAGTCTTCGTCCACCTCGGGGGGGAGTTCCTCGTCCCCGGCCTGGCGGGCCGCCACCTGCTTTTCGAACCGCTGCCGCTGGTCCACCGGGTCGTTGAGCTCGGAGAAGGCGTTGGCCAGCTCCCGCCCGCCGATGAATAGTTCAAAGCGGTCCACCACCTCGGGGTCGGTGTCGCTCTGCCGGGACAGGGGCGAGGTCTCCAGCGGGTAGCCCAGAATGAAGGTGGGCTCCGTGAGTTTGGCCTCCACCATGAGGTCGAAGAGTTTGGTGAGGGCCCGGCCGTAACCCTCCCCGGGACGCAGCACCACCCCCTCCTCCAGGGCCAATTTTACCAGGGCTTCCGGGTGGCGCACCACCTCCGCCGGGATGCCCCCCAGTTCGGTGAGAGACTCCCGCAGGTCCAGGCGCCGCCAGGGCCGGGTGAGGTCGATGGCCTCCCCCTGGTAGCTGAGGCGCAGGGTTCCCAGGAGTTGCTCCGCCACGAAGCAGATGAGCTCCTCCGTCAGGTCCATCAGGTCCTGGTAGGTGGCGTAGGCCTGGTAGCACTCCAGCATGGTGAACTCGGGATTGTGCTGGATGGACAGGCCCTCGTTGCGGAAATTGCGGTTGATTTCGTACACCCGGTCCAGGCCGCCCACCACCAGGCGCTTCAGGTAGAGCTCCGGGGCGATGCGCAGATAAAGGGTCATATCCAGGGCCTGGTGATGGGTGACAAAAGGGCGGGCCGTGGCGCCCCCGGGAATGGCCTGCATCATGGGGGTCTCCACCTCCAGGAAACCCCGGGCGTCCAGAAATTGGCGCACCAATTGAATGATTCGGGTGCGTTTCTCAAAGACCTCCCGCACCGCCGGGTTCACCATCAGGTCCAGGTAGCGCTGGCGGTAGCGCAGCTCCACGTCCGTGAGGCCGTGGTATTTTTCCGGCAGGGGCTGCAGGGACTTGGTGAGCAGGGTAAAGCGCTGCACCTGCAAGGTGAGCTCGCCGGTCCGGGTGCGGAAGAGCGTCCCCTCGAACCCCACGATATCTCCCAGGTCCAGGAGCTTTTTGAACCGGGCGAAGTCATCGCCGCCCACCACCTGCCGCTGGATGTAGGCCTGGAGACGGGTGCTGCCGTCCTGAAAGTGGCAGAAGGTGGCCTTGCCAAACTCCCGCACCAGCACCAGGCGGCCGGCGAGAGCGAAGGTCTGGCCCAGGGCCTCCAGTTCGTCCCCGCTCAAAGACCCGAACTGCGCCACCACCTGCGCCACGCTGTGGGTGGGGCCAAAGCGGTTGTAGAAGGGGTCTATGGCCTGGGCCCGGAGTTCCGCCAGCTTCTGCAGGCGCTGATTTTTAAGGTAGTCGGATTGGGCCATGGACCGGACCTGGGGAATTACCCGCGCATTCTGTGACATTTTCCATAAACTTCAAATTTTTAGATTATTCCCGGACCATAGTCAAGCCCTAATACCATCAACCCCTGACTCAGGCCCGGGCCGGCGTCCCCGCCCCGTTGCTGTTCTTATAAGTTATTACTCGGAGTGGCAAACCAATTGCCCTTTCTGAACCGTAGGGGCACGGCGTGCCGTGCCCTCAAACCGAACCCCGGCAATTTCTTTAATGCTCCGAGTAATAAGTCCAGGCCGGCCTGCTTTGGGGCCCGGAGGGGTAATGGAAATGCCCCATAATGCCGACAAAAACGGCAATAGCACCGTCCCCTCCGCCGGGGAAGACTTTTGTCATAACCCTTTGCCACGGAATTATGGTAAAATCTAAATTAAAATAGAAAAGTTGTGGCTCTCCTAAGTTTTTGGTAAGATATGTTTCCCGGTCATGGTGTTAACGAGCTTCACTCTTGAGGTAGCGACCACGGCAGGCACCGATATACTGGACCTCACGCAGGCGGTGGCGCAGGAGCTGCGGCGCAGCGGCGTAGCCTCGGGGTTGTTGACCCTGTTCATTCCCGGGTCCACCGCGGCCTTGACCACCATCGAGTTTGAGACCGGCGTGGTGAACGACTTGAGAGCCGCCATCGAGCGCCTCTTTCCCCAGGACCTTCCTTACGAGCACGACCGCCGTTGGGGCGACGGCAACGGCTACGCCCACGTGCGGGCCGCGTTTCTCAAACCTTCCCTGGCCATTCCCGTGGAAGACGGACAGCTGCTGTTGGGCACCTGGCAACAAATCGTGCTGCTGGACTTTGACAACCGGCCCCGGTCGCGCCACATCCGGGGACTAGTTATGGGGGTCAGGCCATCAAACGTTTGAAGCCCACCCCCATGGCTGCCGCCGCCGCCACCAGGGCCCAGCTCACCTTGGCGGACAATGCTCTGGCCCAGGCCCTCTACGGCGAGCACGGCAAGAATCTCCAGATCGTCAGCCGCAGTCTGGGGGTAAAACTGGAGGTGCGGGGCAACCAGGTGAACCTGGCCGGGAAGGAAGCGGACGTCCGCCTGGCCCAGCGGGTTCTCCTGGAACTCTACGAACTGCTGGCCTCCGGCTACCCGGTGGTCCCCCAGGACGTCCAGTACACCATCAAGATCCTGCAGGACAAGGAGAGCGTCTCCGTCAAGGACATCTTCCTGGACACGGTCTTCATGTCCGCCATGAAGCGGCGCATCTCCCCCAAGAGCCTCAACCAGAAACGCTACATCGAAGCCATCCGCGCCCACGATATCGTCTTCGGGGTGGGGCCGGCCGGCACCGGCAAGACCTACCTGGCCATGGCCATGGCCGTGGCCGCCTTGATGAACCAGGAGTTCATCCGCATCGTGCTGGCCCGGCCGGCGGTGGAGGCCGGGGAGAAGCTGGGCTTCCTGCCCGGCGACCTGGCGGAGAAGGTCAACCCCTATCTCAGGCCGCTGTACGACGCCCTTCACGACATGATGGATTTCGAGAAGGCCTCTCGCCTGGTGCAAAGGGGCATCATTGAGGTGGCCCCCCTGGCTTTCATGCGGGGCCGCACCCTGAACGACTCCTTCGTGATCCTGGACGAGGCCCAGAACACCACTTCCGAGCAGATGATGATGTTTCTGACCCGCCTGGGATTCGGCTCCAAGGCGGTGATTACCGGCGACGTGACCCAGATCGACTTGCCTGCCGGAGCGGTCTCCGGGCTGGTGGAGGCCCGGCAGTTGCTGGAAGACGTGGACGGGATCGCCTTTATCCATTTCACCGAACGGGACGTGGTGCGGCATCCCCTGGTGCAGAATATTATCCGGGCCTATGAGAGCCGCCGGGCCCGCCGGCCCGCCGCCCGGCCGGAGAGCTCCGATGCCTGAGAAAGAACCCACCGACAAAATCAGCCGCATCTTCGGCCTGGGACGCATCCGCCAAAAGCTCCCCCGGGCCCTGTCCCGCCAGAACCTCGCCTGGTTCCAGCAGGACAAGGTCGCCAAGATCTTGCTCCTCCTGGGGTTGAGCCTGTGGCTGGCCCTCATCCTGGCTCCCAGAACCACGATCTCCCTGCGCAATTACCAGGTGGGAGACGTCGCCCGGGAAAACGTCAAGGCCATCGGGGATCTCCTGGTGGAGGACGTGGACACCACCGCCCAAAAGCAGCGGGAGTTGATGGCCCAGACCCCGCTGGTCTTTGACTTGCAGGAAGAGCTGGGGGACCAGGTATTGGGGCGCCTCCAGAAGGCCATGGAATTCATGCGACGCACCTACCAGGAGGCCTTGCAATCGGCCCAGAAGGCCAAGGCTGGCTCCAGGGGCAACTCCAAACGCAAGCCTGCGGCTTCTTACAAGGCCTTGCTGGAACACAAGCCCGAGTTCGACAAGCTCCTGGGCGTCACCATCCCCAACCCCACTTTTCACCTCCTGGCCAGAAGCGAATTTTCCCCTTACCTGGAGGCCATGAGCAGCCAGGTTCTGGGCCAGTTTTTCCACCAGGGGGTGATCAGCAGCCGCACCGTCCTCCCGTCGGAATCTAAAGAGGTCTCGCTGCGCCGCCTGCCATCCCGCAAGGAGGCGCTGGAGCGTTCGCCTTACCCCTTTGTGGCGCTGGACGAGGGCAGGAAGTCGGCGGCGGGCTACTGCCGGGAAGTGGCGGTGGAGTTCTCCCCCACGGAGCGCTGGCTGGTTTGCGACCTGACCCAGTATCTCCTGGTGCCCAACGTCTCCCCCAACTGGGCCGAGACCCATGAGCGCCAGCAAACCCGCCTGAGGGACTTGAAGCCGGTGTACTTCAAGGTCAAACGGGGCGAGATGCTGGTGCGGGAAGGAGAGCGCCTGACCCCCCTGCACCTGGTCAAACTCCAGGCCCAGGCCAAGATCTACCCGCGCAGCCGGGGCGCTCTCATCTTCCTGGGCATCTTCATCAGCCTCAGCCTGCTGCTGGTAGTCTGCTACCAGTTGGCTCGTGTCTCCATGAGGCAGTTTCCCGACAAGATCCGGGACCTGGCCTTCATCGCGGCCCTGCTGCTGGCCGGCATCCTGATTAACAAGGGCATCTTGATTCTGGGAGAAAGCCTGGTGCGGAACCACCCCCTGGCGGCCCAGAACCTGGTCTACCTGCTGCCCCTGGGGCTGGCTCCCATTTTTGCCGCCATGTTTCTGGGGCTGGATACCGGTATCGGGGTGGCCTTCCTGGGCGCCACTTTCACCGCCCTGATGGTGGACAAACCTTTTCCCCTGTTCCTGTACTTTGCGGTGGGCGGCCTGGTGGCGGTGTGGGGCGTGAAGATTTGCCGGCGGCGCAACGCCCTGATCCGGGCCGGGTTGTTCATCGGGCTGGCCAACCTCATCCTGGTGGCGGCTTTTAAGATGTTGGAGTTTCCCTTTGCCGCCAGGGACCTGATGAGCGGCGAAATCTTTGCCCTGAGCGGCGGCTTGCTCACCGGCATCCTGGCCCTGGGGCTGACCCCCGTCATGGAGGCCACCTTCCGCTACTCCTCCAATATCCGGCTCCTGGAACTCCTGAACCTGGACCAGCCTATTCTCAAGGAGCTGATGCTCATGGCCCCGGGGACCTACCACCACTCCCTGGTGGTGGGCCAGATGGTGGAAGCCGCCGCCGAGGCCATCGGCGCCAACCCCATGCTGGCCAAGGCCGCGGCCTACTACCACGACATCGGTAAAATCAAGAAGCCGGCTTATTTTGTGGAAAACCAGGTGGCCGGGGAAAACAAGCACGAGAAGCTGGCCCCTTCCATGAGCAGCCTCATCCTCACCGCCCACGTCAAGGACGGGGTGGACCTGGCCCGGAAGCAAAAGCTGGGAGAAGGCATCACCAGCATCATCCGCCAGCACCACGGCACCGGCCTGATTCACTACTTCCACCACAAGGCCAAGACCCAGGCGGCCAACCCCCAGCAGGTGAACATTGAGGACTATCGCTATCCGGGGCCCAAGCCCCAGACCAAGGAAGCGGGGCTGGTCCTCCTGGCGGACCAGGTGGAGGCGGCCTCCAAAACCCTGACGGATCCCACCCCGGCCCGCATCCAGGGCATGGTCCAGAAGATCATCAACAATGTCTTCGCCGACGGCCAACTGGATGAATGCGAGCTCACCCTGAAGGACCTGCACCTAATCGCCAAGAGCTTCAACAAGATCCTGAGCGGCATCTTCCACCACCGGGTGCACTACCCCCAGCCCGCCGACAAGAAGAAATCCCATGAAGATCTGGATAAGCAACCGGCAAAGAAAAACGGCCCTAAATCCGGAGAAGCTCAGGAAAAAAGCCGGGAAGATCTTAAGCGCCTTGGGATGGGCTGACGCCGAGCTGAGCCTCACCCTGGTGGGGGACCGGGCCATGGCCCGCCTCAACCGGGAGACCTTCGGACGCCGGGGCCCCACCAACGTCATCGCCTTTCCCGTAGATGTCATGATCCCCGGGGGCGGGTCGCGAATCGCCCCTGCCACCGGCGGGCCTCCTCCGGTATTGGGGGAAGTGGTGATTTCCGTGGAGACTACCCGCCGCCAGGCCCGGGAATCCGCCTGGCCCTGGCAAGAACTCCTCGATTTTTTTCTGATTCACGGTATATTACATCTGCTGGGCTACGAGCACGACCACCCGGCCGCCGAAGAGCGCATGAACACCAAGGCCTGGGAACTCATGGCCCTGCTCCACCCGAAGCTCATAAAGTAGCCAGTAGTCAGTAATCAGTAGTCAGTTTGATTTTTCAACTGGGAACTGACAACTGACAACTGACAACTGGCAACTGGCAACTGAAAGGAGGAACCGGCGTGCCGAGACTGGAAGTGAATGTGGATCACGTGGCCACTCTGCGCCAGGCCCGCCTCATCGACGAGCCCGACCCGGTGACGGCCG
>DASWLF010000260.1:0-1891 GCA_036396255.1 Desulfobaccales bacterium | reverse complement strand
CCGCCAGATAGACTCCCCGGGGGGTGTCCACTTCGATGAGGTCGGAGACCTTCACCCCCTGGGCCCTGGCGAAGCCCTGGGCCGCCGCGGTGGGCTGGCCCGCGCCATCGAAGGCCACGGCCTTGGGCGGGCCGATGACTTGCTCGGTGACCTCCGCCTGGGAGGTGGCCACTTCTTTGGCCACCAGGGCCAGGCGCCGGGGCGTGCCCCAGGTGAGAATCTCTCCCACCGCAATGCGCTCCTGCTGCAATAACTTCGACAGGGAGGCGGCCATCTCTTCCAGCACCGGCGGGATAAAACGGGCCGGGATCTCTTCGGTGCCAATTTCCAGCAGCAACTCGCTCGCCATTGTCTTCCTCGTAAGGATGAGGTTTGTTGGGGGAGGGGGCTAAGGGCGCGAGCCCTTACCCCCAAGCCCCCACCCCCAATCCCTTATGTTTTTTTCTGACTGGGGAAGTCCGGGGCCAAAGGCCCCGCCTTCCCCGGCCCCCTCATAGGGGTTGGGTGGGGGGTATGGGGGGAAGGCAGGGGCCAGTGGCACAGGCGTCCCCGCCTGTGGAAGCCCCTGGCCCTCCCCCCATAAAATCTATTTCTTCAGTAAAGGGAAGCCCATTTCCTCCCGCTGTTTCAGGAAGGCTTCGGCGCACAGGCGCGCCAGGTTCCGCACCCGGCCGATGAGGCTGGCGCGCTCCGCCACGCTGATGGCGCCCCGGGCATTCAGCAGGTTGAAGGTATGAGAGCATTTGAGGCAATAATCATAGGCCGGCAGCACCAGGCCCAGGCCGATGATGCGCTGGCATTCGGCCTCATACATGCTGAAGAGGCGGAAAAGCATGTCCACGTCGGCCTGCTCGAAGTTATAGATGCAGTGCTCCACTTCCCCTCGGTGGTGGACGTCGCCGTATTTGACCCCCTTGGTCCATTCCAGGTCGTAGACGCTTTCCACCCCCTGGAGATACATGGCGATGCGCTCCGGGCCGTAGGTTAGTTCGCCGCTCACCGGGTTGAGGTCGATGCCGCCGGCCTGCTGGAAGTAGGTGAACTGGGTGATCTCCATGCCGTCCAGCCAGACCTCCCAGCCCAGGCCCCAGGCTCCCAGGGTGGGGGACTCCCAGTCGTCTTCCACGAAGCGGATGTCATGGTCCAGGGGATCGATCCCCAGAACCCTGAGGCTGTTCAGGTACTGCTCCTGGATGTCCTTGGGGGAGGGCTTGAGGATCACCTGGTACTGGTAGTAGTGCTGCAGCCGGTTGGGGTTTTCCCCGTAGCGGCCGTCGGTGGGGCGACGGCTCGGCTCCACGTAGGCCACGTTCCAGGGCTCCGGACCCAGGCACCGGAGCAGGGTGTGGGGGCTGAAGGTGCCGGCCCCCACCTCGATATCGTATGGTTGGGCGATGATGCAGCCATAATCGGCCCAGAAGCGCTCCAGGGCCATCAGCAGCTCTTGAAAAGTCATGCCGCCTCTCCTCCAGAGGTGAAAAATATCTGTGCAATCTAACAGTTAAGCCCGGTATTGTCAAGTTGGCAGAGGTCCTGGTCGCAGCCCCAGACCAATTATTACTCGGAGCATTAAAGACATTGCCTAGGCTCGGTTTCGGGGCACGGCACGCCGCGCCCCTACGTTTCAGAAAGGGCAATGGGTTTTTCGCTCCCAGTAATAATTTGGCGCTGCCGTTACTGCGAGAGGGGATTTATTGAAGGCCGACTGGCTGCTAAAAAATAGTCCTGGGGGGCACCTTGAATGCAGCAAGGGGTCTCAATAATTAGAAAATCCGAGATTCTTCTCTTCGTGCAGCAGGACCGGGGGCGCGCGGCGGCCTGGCGGCAACCGCATGGGGGTGGGCGATAAGCCAACAATCCACTTGACGAGCCCCAGCCCACAGGTTATATG
>DASWLF010000259.1:0-7435 GCA_036396255.1 Desulfobaccales bacterium | reverse complement strand
CCTGAAAGAAGAAGGAACCATTCCCTGGGAACAGGTCAAGGCTGAGCTGGGGCTTTAAAGGACCGTGGCGTATTCCATTGAGTTTAAGCCCGCCGCCTTCCGGGGCCTGGCCAAGCTGGGAAAAGACGCCCAAAAGCGCCTGGCTCGTAGAATCGCGGGACTGGCACGCAATCCGCGGCCATTCGGGGTCCAGAAGTTAAAAGGGATGCTCGATCTATATCGACTGCGGGTGGGCGACTACCGGATTATTTATCAAATTCAAGATGAAGTGCTGCTGGTCTTGATTATCCAAGTTGGGCACCGACGAGAAGTCTATAGATAGCAAATGGGGGCGTTGGAGAGGATGGCGGCGGAGCCGGTGAGCCAGAAGGCGAAGAACTTCACCGCCATCAGCCCCAGGCCGATGGCCAGGGAGGCGGAGATGGCGATGAGGCGGCGCTTGAGGTTAACGGTCTCCTGGAGATTCACCCTGGCTTTACCCCTACCCATTACTTATCACATCGGCGGAAATGGCAAAGCCCCCCAAGGGGGCTGTTTTCCCAAGCAGGAACCTTCCGGACTAACCAGATATCCTATTTCCCCCGGAGGGCGAACTGGGCCATTTTGCGGCGCACGTAGGCCAACTGGCCCTGGAGGGGGATCTCCATGGGGCAGAGGTCGTCGCAGGCCATGAGGCCGATGCAGCCGAAGACGCCTTCGTCGGTGCCCACCACTTCAAAATACTGGGCCCGGGGGCGCTGGTCCCGGGGGTCGATCATGAAGCGGGCGATGCGGTTCAAGAACGCCGCGCCCACGAAGTCGGCCCGCATGTTGGCGGTGGCGCAGCCGCCGACGCAGCAGCCGCACTCGATGCAGCGCTCGGCTTCGTAGATCTCCAGGGCCGTGGGGTTGTCCATGCGCTCCTCCCCGCTCTTGGGGTCGAAGACCTGGTCGGTGTGGATCCAACCCTCGGTGCGGACATTGAGGTAGCGGAACCAGCAGCCGGTATCCACCGAGAGGTCGCCCACCAGCTTGAAGACCGGCAGCGGCATGAGGCTGATCTTCTCCGGCAGGTCCTGGGTCAGGGTCTTGCAGGCCAGGCCCGGACGGCCGTTGATGAGCATGGCGCAGGAACCGCAGATGGCGGCCCGGCAGACGAAGTCGAACATCAACGACGGGTCCAACTCCTCCCGGATGCGGTTCAGGGCGATGAACAGACTCATGCCCATGGTCTCTTCCAACTGGAACTCCTGCATCCGGGGCGGGATCTCCGGGGTGGCGGGATTGTAGCGGAAGACGGAAAAGGTGAGAAGCCGCTCAGCCATGGTGCGAATCCTTTTGGATATAGTTGTTGGGGGAGGGGGCCAGGGGCCTCCCACAGGCGAGACGCCTGTGCCACTTGCCCCTGGCCCTCCCCCGCAAAGCTTCTAATCCCCGGCTATGGGCATTTCGCCGTAGCCCCGGGAGCCCGGGGGCAGTTCGGTGACGTTCACGGGTTCGTATTGCAGTTCGGGCATCTCGGCCCCGGGCCGCCAGTAGGCCAGGGTCCGTTTGAGCCAGTTGTCGTCGTCCCGCCGGGGGTAGTCTTCCCGGTAATGGCTGCCCCGGGATTCGGTGCGCGTGAGGGCGCCATAGGAGATGCATAGGGCCAGGCGCAGCATGCCGGGGAGGCGCAAGGCGGCCAGCAGTTCCGGGTTGGGCCCCAGGCCGCTGGAGCGCAGCCGGACCTTCCCCGCCCGCGGGTAAAGGCCCTGGAGGGTGGTCACCGCCTCCTGCAGGGCTTCGCCGGTGCGGAAGATGCCCACGTGGTTCAGCAGGGCGTCCTCCATCCGGTGGCGCAGGGCAAAGACGTCTTCGTCGCCGTTCTTGAGGCTGCGGAGGTTCTCCAGGCGCCTCTCCTGGGCCGTCACCGCGTCGTCCACCAGGGAGAAGGGGAAGATCAGGGAAGTCTCCCGGGCGTAGGCGGCCACCTGTTCACCCACCACCATGCCGGCCACGATGGTTTCGGCCAGGGAGTTGCCGCCCAGGCGGTTGAAGCCGTGGAGGTCCCAGCAGGCGGCCTCACCCGCGGCAAAAAGGCCCTTGAGGCCGGAGACTTCGCCTTCCCGGTTGGTGCGCACCCCGCCCATGGAGTAGTGCTGGGTGGGTCTCACCGGAATCAGGGCCAGAACACAGTCGATGCCCAGGAAGTTCTTGCAGATGGTCTGGACTTCCCGGAGGTTGGTGCAGATGTGGTCGGGGCCCAGGTGGCGGATGTCCAGCCAGAGGTGGGGGCCGTAGGGGCTCTCCACCCCGAAGCCCTGGCGAATGTGGTGCACCATCCAGCGGCTCACCACGTCCCGGGAGGCGATTTCTTTCTTCACCGGCTCGTAGTCGGGCATGAAGCGGTGCAGGTTCTTATCCAGGAGATAGCCGCCGTCGCCCCGGCAGCCTTCGGTTACCAGGATGCCCGCGGGCACGATACCGGTGGGGTGGAATTGCACCGCCTCCATGTTGCCCAGTGGCACCACGCCGGTGTCCAGGGCGATGCTCATGCCGGTGCCTTCGTTGATCACCGCGTTGGTGGAGACGCCGTACATGCGGCCGTAGCCGCCGGTGGCGATGATGGTGGCTTTGGCCAGGTAAGGGCGCAATTTGCCGTCGCGCAAATCCAGGGCCACGGCGCCGTAGCAGGTTTCGCCGTCGTGGATGAGGCTGACGGCTTCGGTGCGGTCGTGGACCGTGACCCCAAGTTTGAGAACCACCGAGTCCATGGCGTATTGGAGGACGTGGCCGGTGCCGTCCGCGGCGAAGCAGGTGCGCCATTTGGCGGTGCCGCCGAACTGGCGCTGGGCGATGAGGCCGGCCTTTTCCGGCAGATCCTCGATGTCCGTGCCGTCGGGCAGGGTCTTCTTGCCGGGGACCACCCGGGTCCAGGGCACGCCCCAGTGGGACATCTGGCGCACGGCCACCGGGGCCAGTTGCGTGAAGAGGCGGGCCACGTCCTGGTCGCAGCCCCAGTCGGAGCCTTTCACCGTGTCTTCAAAGTGGATGTCGGGATTGTCGCCATAGCCCATGGCCACATTGCCCAGAGAGGCCTGCATGCCGCCTTGGGCCGCGGTGCTGTGGGACCGCCGGGGCGGCACCAGGCTGAGGATGGTGACCGTGTGGCCGCTCATGGCGGCCTCAATGGCCACCCGCTCCCCGGCCAGGCCGGCACCGATAACCAGGACATCAGAGAGATGGGCGTCGGACCAGTTCATGAGAGACCTTTAGCAATATGACGGAAATAGAAAAACAGCAGCGTGATGAACCCCAAGCCTACGAAGCCGATGGTGGCGTAAACCAGGTACGGGGTAAATTTTTTCCGGTGGAACCAGCCCCACTTCACCAGGATGCGGTAGAGGCCCACCATGGCGTGGATTTCGGCGGTCAGGAGCAGGAGGACGAAGGAGGAGAAGTAACCACCCTGGATGCGGGCGGCGCTGCTGGCGGCTTCGATGGGCCAGGTGAGAAGCACGCTCCAGACGTGGATGGCGGCCAGTACCAGGATGATGAGGCCGGTGACGATCTGGACCCCCCAGGCCCAGGTGTCCAGGTGGGCCAGTCGCCGGGAGTGCTGCAGGTAGACCCGCATTTCCTGGAACTTCCAGGGAGCCTTGCGCATGGCCAGCAAGCCGTGGGCCAGAATGGCCAGGATGACCAGGGGGATGCCCACGTAGGAGATGTAGTATTCATCCATGCGGGCGGAATCGCGGTTGAAAGCGGCGGCACCGAAAATGATGCTGGATACGGCCAGGAGATGGAACTGGAGGAAACCCAGCAGCAACAGGCCGGTGCCGAGTTCGAAGAGCTCCATCCAGGCTTCCCGCCGGGGACTTTTTGCCAGGATCTGTTGTAAGTTCACCGGGGCACCTACAGGAATAAATGTGAAATTTTTAGCAAATCCAATTTTTAAATATATTTCAGGTCAGTTTTGTTGTCAAAGTTTTTCTGGCTGCGGCGAGCCCGAGGCCAGGGGGATCAGGAAAATTACCGCAGACGCCTGTTTGCCGAAAAGGGTCAAGTTCGGCCGGCCGCGAACCCTCTTTTGGCGGTCCAGGATGGGGACCCGGTACTTGATGCCAGGCTTTCTTTAGAATGATGTCCCTCCTGGTTAGCCGCGAAATTCTAGCATGTGAGAAGGACCGAGAGAATCAGACAATTTCTGATTTTTCTGTCAAAAGTTCTCTTACAAAGGGGTTTGGGAGGGGGATTGGAACTTGACCATGGCAGCTTCCGGAAGAGCAGGGTGGGCAAGGCATAAAAAAACCGCCCGGGCGGCGGGTGGCCCCAACGCCCGGGCGAGCTGCGGGGAGGCAGGGCTTAGGAGCGGCACCGCCGTAAAGCGTGCCCGCCCAAGCCCAGTAACCCGGCGCCCAAGAGTTTGATAGCACCGGGGAGGGGGACTTTATACAAGTCCTTTGCTTAGCTACCTAAAAAAAACCGGATTGCCTCACTTCCAGGCAACCCGGCTATCTCAGTTATCCTCAAAACGAGACCCGTGGCTTTCCGCCCCCGCCTTGCGACAGGTTTGGCCTTTTACTGGTTCATTTAAGCTAAATTTATTTTGAGATTTTGTCAAGAAAAATTATCAAATGCCGGTAAATTTCTTTAAGCAGATTACCTTCGCCCCGGCAAACTGCATGGGGCCGCGCCCCGGCTACTTATTGGGTCACATGGGACCCAAGGGGACGGGCCCTGGTCCCCCGTCAGTCTATGAAGCAAGGGCTTCCCAGGACCGGCAAGGGTAAGTGGTTCAGTTCAGGGCGACGGCTAGAAGAAGATGGAGCCCAGGACCACTGCGGCCAGAAGCAGGCGGTAAACCGCAAAGGGATAAAAGGTGTGGTGCTGGAGGAAGCGCAACAGATACTTAATGGTGAGGTAGGAGGCGATGACCGCGCCCAGAAACCCCAGGGCCGCGGCCAGAAAGGTGAGGCCCTCCGGGGGGGCTTTCAGCCACTTGGGGATGTGGTGGAGGCCGGCGCCGGCGATGATGGGGGTGGCCAGCAAAAAGGAGAAGTGGGCGCTGGAACGGCGGTTGAAGCCCAAAAAAAGGGCCATGGTCATGGTGATGCCGCTCCGGGAGACGCCGGGCATGATGGCCAGGGCCTGGGAGAGGCCGATGAGGCAGGCGTCCGCAAGCCGCAGGGAATCCAGGGGGCGGCGGTGGCGGGCCAGCTTCTCCGCCAGGATGAGGAGGAGCCCCACCGAGGCCAGGAGGATGGCGATGCGGGCGGGCTGGCGGAAAAGGGTTTCGGCCTTTTTCTCCAGCAGCACCCCGGCCAAAGCCCCGGGGATGACCGCGATGATGAGACAAAAGAGCATGCGGCGCTGGGGGCGGTTATAGCGGGAGGGGCTGATGAAGGCGTGGGCCATGTCCAGCCAGTCCCGGCGAAAGTAGAGCAGCAGGGCCGCCAGGGTGCCCAGGTGCAGGAGGATGTCGAAACCCAGGCCGCCGCCGGGGGTCTTGAGGTAGTGCTCCAGCAAGGCCAGGTGGCCGGAGCTGGAAATGGGCAGGAACTCGGTGATGCCTTGAACTATGCCGAGAAAGAGCGCCTCAAGGGGATGCATGGGGGCAAATTATCAGAGACCGCCCGGCTTGGCAACGGGAAAGAGAAGGGGTGTTCCCCAACAGGAGGTTGGGAACGAGGGGAAACGCTCATGCCTACGAGGCCGCAATGAAGGATGAAAATGCGGCCCTCTTGAAAGAAGGTATGGTGGGCGGTGCGGCTGCCAGCAAGCAACAAATCAGGGAGATTTCCCCACCGTGGCGGTGACCGTGGCGGGCTGGACCTGGACCAGGGTGACGCCGGCGGGGAGGTGTGCTTCGACGTTGAGCCGGTGGCGGCCCGGGGCAACATTCTTGGTGTCCACCGTGGCTTTCAGGTCCGCTACTTTGAGGTCCTTCACTTGCTGCCAGGGGCCCTTGAGGGTGAGGGTGACCTGGGCGGGCCGCAGGCGAGCCGGGCCGGGGACGGCGGCCACCGCGACCCCGGAGATGGTGCGGCTGAGGGGTTTGGCGGCGATGTTGATCTCCGCCAGGATGGGCACCGCCTCTTTCAGCGACAGGTGCAGGTTCTTGAAATCAAGGTCCGTGGAGATGACGGCGGGCTCCGTCAGGTGACTCACGTCAATGGGCAGGGTACTGATGTACTTCAGCTCTTCCAGTTCCGTTAAAGGGCCTTTGACCACCACCTGTTGGGGGCGGGTCTTGGTTTCCAGCACCTCATAACCGGCCGGCGGCCGTCCTTCGATGACCGGCCTGATGGTGAGGGTGCGGGTCATGGAAGTGGCCAGGGTGAGGTTTAAGGGGTTGGGGGAAATCCGGATCACCTGCACGCCCCGGGGAAAGGAGAAGCTATTGGGGCCGAAAGGATAGGAATGGCGACCGGTTTTATAGCCTGTCAGGTCGATGCTCTGAGTCAGGCGGGTCTGGGAGAGCTTGTTAATGATGGAGCGGGACCCCACCACCCGGACTTGCAGATTGGGGGGCACCTCGCTGGTGATCACTATTTGGCGGGGAAGGTTGACCAGCTCCAGGGACAAGGTAAGGGTGGTCTCGGTGCGCTCTTCGCCGCTGACCGCGAACCAGAGGGCTATGGCCAAGAGGAGCGACAGGAGCTTAAGGGCCTTATGACGTCCCAAAGAAGCGAGCCAGTTTTTCAATCCAGGTTCCTTTCCGGTGCGCCGGTTCTTCCAGCAGGTCACGCAAGGCCTGGCGCAGCTGCAGGCGCGTCAGGTTGGGCCTCAGGGTTCCCCCCTGGGCCAGGGAGATCTGGCCGCTGGTTTCCGAGACCACCAGGACCAGGGCGTCGGTTTGCTCTGAAAGACCCACGGCGGCGCGGTGGCGGGTGCCCAGGGTGGGGTCCAGATTGGGATTCCGGGACAGCGGCAGGAGGCAGCCGGCGGCCACCAGCCGGTCCCCCTGGACGATGACCGCGCCGTCGTGGGTAGGAGTATGGGGCCAGAACAGGGACACCAGCAGGTCCTTGGTGACCATGGCGTCCAGTTTGATGCCCCCTTCCTGAAAATCGGAAAGACCGACGCCGCGCTCCAGGACGATCAAACCGCCGATGTGACGGCCGGCCAGGGTTTCCGCGGCCTCACAGATCTCTTCCGTGGTGACCGGCTCCGGCACCCCGGCCGGGGCCAGGGCTTTTCGCCCCATGCGGCTCAGCACCCGGCGGATGTCGGCTTGAAACAGGATGATGACGATGAGCAGGAGGTTGCGGACCACGCCGTCCAGGAGCCATTCCAGGGTGAAGAACTCCATCTGGCGGGCCACCAGGTAAGTCAGGAAAAGGAGGAACAGCCCGGCCAGGATCTGAATGGCCTGGGTCCCCTTGAGAATCATGACGACCTGGTAGATGACGATGGCCACCAGGAGGATGTCCAGGCCGTCCTGCCAGCGCAGGTTTTGGAAAAACTGCCACAT
>DASWLF010000258.1:0-8023 GCA_036396255.1 Desulfobaccales bacterium | reverse complement strand
CTAAAAAGAAGTATGATTGGAATCATAAAAACGAAAAATCTCCTCAAGGGAGAGGATGTAAATTGCCGGGGATGACAGGAATACTGGAAGGATTTCCGCTCTTCGCCAATTTGGCGCGAGAACAACGCGAGAAGTTGGAAGAGATGGCCCAGGAGATTTGCCTGAAAAAGGGGGCGATGCTTTTTGCTCCCGGGGATCAAACCCAAGGTCTTTATATGGTCCGAGAAGGCGCAGTGCGGGTTTACCGGTTGTCCCCTCAAGGTAAAGAGATTACCCAGGAGATCGCCGGCTGCGGGAGCGCCTTCGCCTTAGCCAGTCTGTATTCCGATACCTACCATTGCTTTGCCGCGGCCCTGAAAGACAGCTGGCTTTACCTCATAAAAAAGAAGGAATTCATGGACCTGGTAACCACAGACATAAAATTCGCGGGTGAATGGATTCGTATGCTGTCCCTATTGGTCATACGCCTCCGGCAGCGCCTGTCTGATTTAACCCTCAAAGCGCCCAAGGGGAGAATCGCCAGCTACCTATTGCTCCTGGCCGATATGCAAGATTCCCGCTCCATCACCCTTCCCGTTCCCCGTAAAGAACTGGCGACCCTCCTGGGCATGACCCACGAGACCTTCTACCGCACCGCCAAGGAACTGGCAAATGAAGGCCTGGTTCGGTTTACCGGGCAAACCGCGGAAATACTCAACCAGGACCTGCTGGCGAAAATTGTGGAATGATTTCCCGTTCCCCTTAAGTTCCCTTCCCCCAACCCTTAGGTGAGAAAGGAATTGGATCGGGGCCATAACCCCGGTCTTTCCAGCCTTTGGAAGGGGATTTGAGAGGAGGATAGCATTCAGTGACACAGGCTTTCAGCCTGTAGCTCCCCCTCCCCCACGCACATCCAGTTTTACAGAGTTCTCATGATGGTTTTTCATACCGCAGGACATCATCTCGCCTGCACATCTTACTTTTTCCGCCAGGCCTCCCAATAAGGACTGCCTTGAGGATCCCGTAATACCATAGTGTGGTCCTTATGCGCGACCTCGGCGGCAAGAAGTCTTTCCTGGCCCTCCAATTTATAACAAAATCCCTGGACGGTCACTTCGTCTCCCGGTTTTAGATCGGTCTCCTGGCGCTCCAGGAACCAAATGGGCCCCAAATGCACGTGCACCAAACCACGGTCCGCAGTTTGAACATCCATAGCCAATCCCGGCTCCATATCCAAAGAAAAAGTTTCCACCCGGAGACGGGTGATGCGTCCGTTGATCTTTCCTTGAATGCAATCATGGACCTCCTGGGAGACATAATAAGGCAACTTGCGATATCCCTGGCCCCTTCCGCCTCGATAGCCGTATTCTTGCATGTAACTGTGCTCCTGAAGGGAAGTGCTGCAAGCCATCAGGATGCCCGACAGGATAATCAGGATTAAAAGCCGCCAATGTGTCATATTTACCCTCCCGATTAAAATTTCAGACTTGAGGTTGTTGTTGCTAACTACTTCCTGGAAGAGTGCATCCCCAGAGATTACCTATCCAATTCATGAAACCCCGGGCTCCAGGCGCGGAATGGGCGCAATCAGCGCAGTCGAGACCCTGAACCGGGAAGTCCTCCTTGACGATTCCCGGACCCACGGCTTTTGGTTCAGCCTTCTTCTTTTTTCTCATTTTTCAGCGATCTGATAGCGGCGACATCTCTTTCGCCGGTTCGGATGCGCACCGCCTGCTCCACCGGCAAGACAAAGATAACGCCGTCTCCGGGGTTCCCGGTATGGGCCGCCTTTTCAATGGTGCGCACCACTTCCTCGACTAGCTCGTCCTTGACCACCATCTCCAGGCGCATTTTGGGGACAAATTCCCGGACGACCTTGTCTCCGGGCACCCTTACCTTGCCCCGGCCAAAGCCTTGTATCTCGATCACGCTCATTCCGGGCAACCCGGCAATCTTCTGCAAGGCGTGCGTTACTTTGGAAAGCATGAAGGGCTGGATGTAAGCTCGAACCTCTTTCAAGATGCACCTCCTAAATCTCCGGCAGGCGTTCGGCGAATCTGCCGTACAGCACTGGCAGAACAATTAGAGTCAACAGGGTGGATGTGAACAGTCCGCTCACCACTACCACCGCCAGGGGCCGCTGCACTTCCGACCCCGGCCCGGTGGCGAAGAGCAGGGGGATAAGGCCGAGAATGGCCACCGTGGCGGTCATCAGCACCGGCCGGAGCCGGCGCTCGCAGCCTTGCCGCACCGCCTCCTCCAGGGGCAGCCCTTCCTGGCGCAACTGGTTGATATAGGACACCAGCACCACGCCGTTCAGCACCGCCACCCCGAAGAGGGCGATGAATCCCACCGAGGCCGGCACGCTCAGGTAGAGGCCGGTGACCAGCAGGCCCAGGATGCCGCCGATGAGGGCCAGAGGGAGATTGACAATCACCAGGGTCGCATAACGGAGCGAATTGAAAGTCATAAACAGGAGCAGGAAGATGATGAGCACCGTTACCGGGACGATGACCATGAGGCGGTGCATAGCCCGCTGCTGGTTTTCGAAGGCCCCGCCCCAGGTCAGATAATAACCGGGTGGTAACCCCAGGCGGGCTTCCAGGAGCCGTTGCCCTTCGGCCACCAGGCCGCCGATGTCACGGCCTTCCACGTTGAACTCCACCACCACCCGGCGGCGTGCGTTCTCACGGCTGACCTGCACCGGCCCCGCCTCCTCGGTGATCCGGGCCAGTTCCGCCAGGGGAATGCGGCGCCCCCCCGAGGCGTCGATGAGAATATTGCCGATGGCTTCCAGGCTGTTGCGCCGTTCCTCGGGGAAACGTAGTGCCACTTCCACCCGGAGCGGGCCTTCGATGACCTCCGTGGCCGCCTTGCCACCCACCGCGGTCTCGATGACTTCCTGGATGTCGGCCACGTTGACGCCGTAGCGGGCAATGCGGCGGCGGTCAATCTTGACATTCAGATAGGGTTGCCCCGCCACCTGCTCCACCCGGAGATCGGTCACTCCCCGGACCGCCTTGAGGAGGCGGGCCGCGTCCTCGGCCTTGCGCCGCAGGATTTCCATGTCGTCGCCGAAGATCTTCACCGCTACCTGGGACTTCACCCCGGAGATGAGTTCGTCCACCCGCAGGGCGATGGGCTGCGAGAAATTGATTTTTACCCCGGGTATCTTGGCCAGTTCGGTCCGCATCTTGTCCATCAGTTCCTCGCTGGTGCGGGCTGTCCTCCATTCCCGGCGGGGCTTGAGGATCACGATGGGATCGCTGAGCTCAGGCCCCATAGGGTCGGTGCCAATTTCGGGGGTCCCGACCTTGGAAACTACCGAGACCACTTCCGGAAATTTGAGCAGGACCTGCTGCATCTGGCGCTCCATGGCCAAAGACTGAGCCATGGAGACAGACGGCAGCCGGATAACCTGGGGAGTCAGGTAGCCTTCATCCATGCGGGGGATGAACTCCGTGCCCAGGAAAGGCGTCATGGCCAGGGAAAAGACCAGCAGGCCGCCGGCGGCCAGGACCACCATTTTGCGGTTTTGCAGGGCCCAGGCCAGGGCCGGGCGATAGAGCCAGAGCCCGGCGCGCATCAGGGGACTGGGGCGTTCGGGGCCGGGTTTGAAGATAAACGAGCACAGCGCGGGGATGGCGGAGATAGAGAGCAAAAGGGACGCCAGGAGGGCGATGGCCACGGTAAAAGCCAGGGGCGCGAACATCTTGCCCTCCATCCCCTGCAGGGTCATGAGGGGTAAGAAGGTGATGGCGATGATCAACACGCCGAAAAGGCTGGGCTTCACCACTTCCAGGACGGCTTCCAGCACGGTGCGCTGGAAGCCCCGGGCGCCGTTCGCCTCTCCCAGGCGGTGCATGACGTTTTCCACCTGGATGACCGCGCCGTCCACGATCATGCCGATGGAAATGGCCAGGCCCCCCAGGGACATGAGGTTGGCGGAGAGCCCCACCTGGCGCATGGCGATGAAGGTGACCAGGGCCACCAGGGGCAGGGTCAGGGCGATGACCAGGGCCCCCCGGAAGCTCCGCAAGAAGAGATAAACGATGAAGATCACCAGGATGACGCCCTCGGTGATGGCCTTGCTCACCGTATTGATGCAATCCCGCACCAGCCCGGCGCGGTCATAGAAGGCTTCCAGCTTGACGCCCTTGGGCAGGATGCTGCCCTGGTTAATCTGCTTCACCTTCTCCTTGACCGCGGCCACCACTTCCCGGCCGCTGCCGCCCCGGATCATCAGGACAATCCCGGCCACGGCTTCGGCTTTGCCGTCTTTCACCACCGCCCCCAGGCGGGTCGCCGGACCCTCCCGGACCACGGCCACGTCCCGCACCAGCACCGGGGCGCCGTCCACCTCCTTCAGCACCACCTCCTCGATGTCCTGAACCGATTGCATGAGGCCGATGCCGCGCACCAGGGCCTGTTCGCTGCCTTTTTCCAGGATGTTGCCCCCGGCGTTGGCGTTATTGGCCGCCAGGGCGCTGAAGACCTGGTGCAGGGAGAGATCATATTTGCGCAGCCGGTCCGGATCAACGTTCACCTGGTACTGCCGCACATAGCCCCCAAAGGTGTTGACATCCGTCACCCCGGGCACGGTCTTGAGGAGCGGGCGGACGATGGCGTCCTGGACCGTGCGTAGGCGCATGAGGCGCAGCACCTCTTCGCCCTGGGAAGTCTGGGCCGGAGAACCCTGCTCCTCCAGGGTATATTGATAAATCTCCCCCAGGCCGGTGGAGATGGGGCCTAAAACGGGCTCCGACTTCGGGGGCAGTTTTTCCCGGGCCGCGAGGAGCCTTTCCAGGACCAGTTGCCGGGCGAAATAAATATCCACTGAGTCCTCGAAGACCACGGTGACCAGAGATAAACCGAATTTGGAGAGTGACCGCAGCTCAACCAGGTCCGGCAAGCCGGCCATCTGGACCTCGATGGGAAAAGTGACCTGCTGTTCCACCTCCACCGGGGACATCCCCGGCCAGGTGGTGATCACCTGGACCTGGATAGTGGTGACGTCCGGAAAGGCGTCCACCGGCAGCTTCATGGCGGAGTAAATGCCGTAGGCCGACAAACCCACCAGGGCCATTAAGACGAGGAAGCGCTGGCGGAGGCAACCGGAAATGATTTTTTCGATCATGGCTATTCTGCCTCCAGGCTTTCCTTTTCCAGTTCCGACTTCAGAATGAAGCCGCCCTGCACCACCACCCGCTCGCCGGGGGCCAATCCGTCCAGGACTTCCACCCGGCCGCCGGTCTTTAAGCCCGGCTTGACGACGCGTTTTTCATAGACGCCGGGTTCCTTTTCCACGAAGACGTAGGCTTCGTCCCCGGCGGCCAGGACCGCGGCCTCGGGCACGTTGAGGCCCTCTTTGGTCCCGGCGGCCACCTGGACGGTGGCGAACATCCCGGCCTTGAGCCGGCCTTGGGAGTTGTCCACCCGCACCCGGGCCCGGGCCATGCGCGTGGCTTTATCCACCGTTTCGGAGATATAATCGATGACCCCGGGAAACTCTTCCTGGGGATGGGGGCTGACCTTGACCAGCGCCCGGTTTCCGAGCGTCACCAGGTGCAGGTCTTTTTCGGGAATCTGAATGAAGCACCACAGAGAGGAGGTGTCGGCCACGGTGAAGAGCTCCTCGTCCACTTTGACCACCAGACCAGGAGTGACTTTTCGATCCACGACCCGGCCGGCAATGGGACTGCGCAGGGGGAAAGTGGACTCCACGTTGGCGTGAAAGCCGCCGGGGCCGGAGCGGGAACGCGACCCCTTAAGCAAGCGCCCGATGTCGACGTCGCTTAAGCCTAGCAGGTGGAGTCGGTTCTCGGCATAATCCATCTCCGCCTGGGCCAGTTCAAATTTGGCTTGGCGTTCCAGAAATTCGGCCTGGCTGATGGCCTTCTCCCGCCTTAAGAGGCGCGCCCGTTCAAACGCTTTCTGGGCCACGCGGTAGCTGGCCACGGCCTGGATAAAACTATTCTGCGCCTGGCCAAGCTCCACGCTGTCGATGACCGCCAGCACCTCGCCCTGGCGCACCGGGGCCCCATAATCCACCGCGATCTTCACTATCCGTCCGGCCAGGCGGGAACTCACCCGGGCCAGTCGTTCTTCATTAAAAGACAGTTCGCCCGCGAGCTGCACCCGTTTTTCCATGGGGCTGCGGCTGACCGCCACCGCTTCAATTTTTGCCCGGGAAAGGGCTTCGGGGTCCAACTTAACCTGGCCCTCCTGGTGTGACTCCTTCCCCTGCTTTTGGTCTTTGGCGAAGCCGTTTTGCTTCGGCTGGCCGCCGAAGAAGAGAATCCAGGCAAAGGCCGCCAGGGCCAGAACGCCGGCAACGATGAGAATATTTTTAGGTTTAAGGAGATCGCGTCTCATCATACCCCCCCTCCGGCCACCCGCCAGAGTTCCACCCGGGCCAGCCAGTAGTCGAGTAAAGCCCGGTAGTAGTCCTGCTCCGTGGTCCGATAAACGCGCCGGGAATCGAGTAATTCCAGCAAGCCGGTTTCGCCCTGTTGGTAGCTGAAGGTGGCGATCTTAAGGGACTCGGCGGCTTGGGGCAGGATGTCTTTTTGATAGGTTTCCACCTGCCGCCGGGCGGCGTCGTAAAGGCTGTACTGGGAAGCCAGCTTGGTCTCCAGTTCCTGGCGCAGCGCCTGGAGTCCATGTTTCGCCTGCCTTTCCTCCGCGGCGGCCCTGGCTACTTCACCCCCTTTGCGGTTCCAAAGAGGAATAGGAATAGACAGACCCCCCCCGACGCCTCGCAGGTCGATATCGTTGTTGATAAAGAACTTCGCGGTGACGTCCGGCACCCAGGCCTGGCGCTCGGCCCCCAGGGTGGTCCGGGCCTGGCGGATGGTCGCCTCCTGGGCCGCCATCAAGGGATGGGCGGTGAGAGCCGCCTGGCGCCAGCGCTTCAGGGGGATAACTTCATCTAACTTGGCAAGGTCCCCGGTCATCTGGAACGTCTTTCCCAGGCTGTCGGCCAAAAATTGGTTGAGGACCTGGCGGTCACCTTCCCAGGTGATTTGGGCTTTCTTATACTCCCGCTCCAGGGTGTAAAACTCCACCCGGGCCTTGACCAGCTCCAGGTGCCGGCTCTCGCCGACCCGGACGCGTTTTTCCACCATATCCAGCAGTTCCCGGCCTGATTCCAAGTTCTCTTTGGCAATGCGGGTCAACTGGGCGTCCGCCAGCAGGCGATAGAACAACTCCCGCACCTTGGCCCGGATGTTGATCTGCTCATTGCTGAGTGCTTTTTCCGAAGCTTCTATGCCGAACCGGGCCGCCTCCTGGCGTTTGCCCCGGCGGCCGGGCCATTCGAGGGTTTGGGAAACGGCAAAAGAATAGCCCGTACCCCGGGCCGGATCCCCCAGGATAACTTTTTCATGGCTCACCGAGCCTTCCACCTGGGGATTGGGATACTGCTTGGCAATGCGCAGTTCGGCTTCGCTTTTCTTGATCTCTTCGCCGGCCTTTTTGAGATTGGGGTTGATCTTCAGGGCCATCTCCTCCAAATCTTGCAGAGAATAAGTCGACGGGCCGGCTGCCGCCGGTGCTGCGATCATCAGCCCAAAACATAAAGCCGCCGGAAGGACAAAACTTCTCAGGCGCATGGGACACCTCCCCCGTAACGAACTTGAGGATCAAAATTTATAACTAACTTAAGGAAAATTAAGAGAAAAGAAAGGCCTTAGGATTGTGGGGGACGGAAAAAATCGGCAACGTGAAGATCCGCGTGGGGCGGCAAAGCGGGGGGATGGTAAGGGGCTGCTTGCAACGCAAATATGTTCAGTTCTTTGCTAATGGGAAGGCCAGACAGATGACAGGCGCAATGGCAAAGGCAAGGGGACGCCTCTCCCAGGCAGTCATCCTGCTGGCAGGAAACTATCTGGACAAAGGCCAGGGCAGGGAAGAGTGCGACGCAGAGCGCGACGCAGAAAAATCGGCAGCCTCGTATCTTCATTCGATATTGTTTATAACCTCATTTCCCCCCTCAGACAAGCAATTTTGACCGGCTTGACTTCCTGTCGCCAGCCAAAACCGA
>DASWLF010000257.1:0-2560 GCA_036396255.1 Desulfobaccales bacterium | reverse complement strand
TGGCAAGACCGCTGCTATTAATGATGTGTAGGGTGGGCACGGCCCCCCAAAAATATTAAAATAATTTAATATGATTAAATAGACTATGGCAACTGATACCTGTTCGCATTCAAAAGGTATTAAAATGTAGCGACTGTCTTTCAAGTCAAGGTGCCTGGGAGGCGAATTGGTTCCAGGGTTGATTGTTTTTCACCATGGCGTTGAGGATGAGCACGAGTTTGCGTATACAGGCGGTGAGGGCCAGCTTTGGGGGTTTGCCGGCGCTCCGTAAACGTTGGTAAAAGGCGCGGATCACCGGGTTGAAGCGAGAAGCCACGACTGCCGCCATATAGAGCATGCGGCGCAGGTGGCTGCGGCCACCCCGGATCATCCTTTTGCCTCGGAGACGGCCGCTATCCCGGTTATAAGGGGCCACCCCCACCAGGGCCACGGCTTTTTTACCTGGCAGCGTGCCTAGTTCCGGCAGGTGGGCGATAACGGCCCGGGAGACGATGGGGCCGATGCCGGGGACGCTCTGGTACAAGCGGTCCCGGTCTTGCCAGAGGGGACTCTGGCGGATCTGGTCGTCGAGATCCCGTTCCAGCTGTTCCAGGCGTCGGCGCAGCCAAGTGAGATGCACCTGGATATCCTGGCGGACGGCGGGAATGAAGGTCTTTTCCAGGCGATTTTCTTCCTGGCCGATCATCTTCACCACCTGCTGACGCCGCTGTAGGGCGGCCTTGAGGACCTGGTGGGCCTGGTCCGGCAAGGAGCGGGGCTCGGGCCGCAGGGCTTCGGCGAAGTGGGCCAGGACCTGGGCGTCGATCTTATCGGTTTTGGCCAGCTTCCCGGTGGCCCCGGCGAATTTCCGCACCGCCTGGGGATTGATCAAGGCCACCGGCAGTTGGGCCTCAGCCAGGGCCGCGGTCACCAGGAACTCATAGCCCCCGGAGGCCTCCAGGACGATGAGCTGGGGTTTTAGGGCGGCCAGGCGCTTGACCAACTGCTTGATGCCCCGGTCGTGGTTAGGGGTGACAAAATGGCGGTGCTGAGGCCGCACGGCTACATCCAGGTGCTGCTTGGAGACATCGAGGCCCACAAAAACTTGAGTATTCATAGCTTGCTTTCCCGTCCTTGTAGATGCGAGATCATGGTCTCAGCCGACTGTTCGGGTTAGGGCAAGCGGGACGTGGCGCCCATGCTACATTACGGTCTCGAGGACCCAGGGGCGAACGGGCTGCCACGTCCGCAACCGTTGGCCCCAAGGCCAGGCCCATGGGCCTGGCCTTGGGGGAACCTTGCTAATCCGGGGCACATATCTTACCACCTTCAGAAGAAACAGGGAAACGTGTCCCGATACTTTGTTAATATACAAGGGGCGAATACAAGATTCGCCCCTACGAAAAAATTACGTTTGCAGGCGAATTGATATCAGGTCCCTGGGCCTCTTCTTGACCCCGGGTTTACTTCCCCCGCTCCCCCTTGACATGCCCGGCGGTCTCCGGTAAGGTTCCAAAAATAAACTTTGCCTCAAGGCGTGGGAGATTATCTTTCCTTTTGGCAATTTCCCTGATAATCCCACGTTTTTCTGATTGAAAGAAGAAAAGCCGGCGGGTGCAGGTTACCCACCTCCCCGTTAAGGAGAAAGTTAGATGTTGCGAGCGGTCCGTCTGAAATTCCTCTTTTTATTCGCCTTAACCCTGATTTCCGTCCTCTTTGTGCTTCCCTCTCTACCCCTGAAGTTGCCGGAGTGGTGGGAGAAGCACGTCAGCAAAGGCATCAACCTGGGCCTGGACTTAAAAGGCGGCATGCATCTGGTCCTGGAGGTTGACCTGCACCAAGCCATTGATAACGCCTTAAACCGCACCTCCCAGGACTTAAAAGAGATGGCCGAGAAGAAAGGCCTGGCCCTCAGGGTGGGAGAAGTGGCCAAGGAGGCCCTGTCCCTTACCCTCATTAATAAAGACGAACAGGCGGTCTTCCAGAAGTGGCTGAAAGACGAATTTCCCTACCTGGCCCTCAGCGGCCCCCAGCGCCAGGACAGCACTCTCCTATATACCGTTAGCCTCAAACCGGAAGAAATCAATCAACTGAAAGACCGGACCCTGGCCCAGAGCCTGGAGGTGATGCGGAACCGCATCGACCAGTTCGGCGTTACCGAGCCCATCATCTTGCGCCAGGGCACGGATCAGATTGTGGTGCAGCTCCCCGGCATCCAGGACCCCCAACGGGCCCTGGACCTCATCGGCCAGACGGCCCAATTGGAATTCAAGCTGGTGGACGAGCAGACCTCCGTCAATTTAGAGGATTTGCTGGATAAGGCCCTGAAGGATGGCAGGCTCAAGCCCGGTTTCAGCCGGGAGGAGATGAACCGGGTCCTGGCCGCAAACCTCCCCGCGGATGACGAAATCTATATGGAAAAGCGGATGGACCGGGAGACCGGCCGGTTGCGCAATGTCCCCATCTTGCTGAAAAAGAAGGTGCTCTTGAGCGGCGACGCCGTGAAGAACGCCGCGGTGCGCAGCGGCGATTATAACGAGCCTTACGTCTCCGTGGACTTCAATCGCCGGGGGGCCACGGA
>DASWLF010000256.1:0-1908 GCA_036396255.1 Desulfobaccales bacterium | reverse complement strand
GGCCCAGGCCCAGGGCATCGGCTTTGCCATTCCCATCAACATGGCACGGCAGATTATTACCCCCTGGATGAAATGAGCCGCGCTGCGCCCGGCCGCACCTGAGGACAGGCTCCAGGCCCGCTTGGCCGAGGTCAGGGCGGTCATCCGGGCCGAGGAGAGGTGGGAGCGGGTGCCCCAGGAGGCCCAGGAGTTCTCGCCGGAAAACCTGGAGAACCTGGTGAAGTTCGCCTATTTCGGCGGCTTCCTGGACCTGGCGGCGGCGCGCCGGCGCCCGGCGCCTTAGGCAATTTTGTGCTGCAGTAAAGCCGTCAACCGGCCGGCGTCGCGGCCCGCCCCTGCCCGAACCCCATTCCCGGCACCCGCCAGGTTTCCAAGCAACTTTGACCGGCTGCTCCCCAGAGAATCAATCTCAACTTTCAGCTTGGCCCCCGGATGTAAAAAAATTTCTCCAGGCATATAATAAATTAGCCTGAACGCAATCAAATAAGGAGAGGCCATGCGGGAATACGTCATTCATCCTCTGGTGGTGGGCGCCAACGAAACGGACCAGGGCATCATGACTTACCTCAAAGGGTACGGCAAAAGGATCTGGATTCCCATTTACGTCTTTTACCTGGAGGGCGGCCCGGAAAAGATCCTGGTGGACACGGGCCTGGAGCAGTTCATGGTGCCGCCGGAAGTGGGAGAGCAGTACGGCTTCAAAATCCAGGAGTTCGAGGAGGCCCTGGACACCTACGGGCTCAAACCGGAAGGCATCGATATCATCATCCACACCCACCTGCACAACGACCACTGCGAAAACGACTACAAGTGCACCAACGCCAGGGTCTATGTGCAAAAACGGGAGTACGAATTTTTTAAAAACCCCCACCCGGTGGACCACCGCTACTTCCCCGACCTGCTGGAGGACGTGGAAGTGGTGCTGGTGGACGGCGACGCCGAGATCGTGGAGGGCGTCCAGGTCCTGCTGACCCCGGGCCACACCGTGGGAGGCCAGTCCGTGGTGGTGAACACCCGCAAAGGCAAGGCGGTGATCACCGGGTTTTGCTGCAACGAGCAGAACTTCCCGGCCTCGGGGCCGGTGGTGCCGCCGGGGGTCCATATCAATGTCATCGACGCCTACGAGAGCGCCCAGCGGGTGCGGCAGGCGGCGGACATCCTCATTCCCCTGCACGACCTGGCGGTGGGCCGGCAGCGGAGCATTCCGGGATAAAAGGAGGACAGTTGCATGTGGCGCTTTTGGAAGGAAGTTCTTGTAGTGTTGTTAGCCCTGCTAACCCTGGCTTCGGCAGCCTGGGGACAGAGACAGGCGTTCAGCCCGGTGCCCCCGGACATTCGCCCCAGTTGGACCGCGGTGCCCGGGGTGGCCGGGGTGCAATACGCCCCCAATGTGGGCGCGGACGTCTTCCGGCACGGCGGCCGGTATTATTGTTACCAAAATAACGCCTGGTATCAGGGGAAAAGCCTCGCCGGCCCCTGGACCCCGGGCCCGACCCTGCCGCCGGCCTTTTACCAGATAGGGACGCCCTATTTCAAAACACCTCCCGGCTGGGCCAAAGGGAAAAAGACGGGATGGCAGGGGGCCCCCATGCCGCCGGGTCAGATGAAAAAATCCGGCGGAGCCGGCCTGCCCCCGGGGCAGATGAAGAAGATGTACGATCGGTAAGGTCTTCGGAAAGACTTTAACTTAATCAAATACGTACCGCCCGGGCTTCCCGCTGGCGGCGGCTGGAGGAATTCAGATGCCAAGGTTGGCAAAAATGCTACTGGCGATCATCCTGATAACCGCTTTTGCGGCTCCGGCCTGGGCCCAGGTGGCGGTGCCGGCCATGCCCCCGCCGGTGGCGCCGGGCATGGCCCCGGCCTGGACCGTGGTGCCCGCCTCCCCCAAGGTCATGTACGCCCCCA
>DASWLF010000255.1:0-7693 GCA_036396255.1 Desulfobaccales bacterium | reverse complement strand
TTAGGTTGGGCATATGTCGTGAGACGGACAGATGCCAAAGCTGAGTTCTACATTTCAACTCCAGATATTAAATTAAATTTAAAGCGTTTTCAGTCTATTCTGGCAAAGAAAGAGGATATAGAAGCCTCATTTGGAGAACCTTTGGAATGGGATTCTAAAGATTCTCGTAAAGCTCAAATGATCCGCTCTTGGACAAAGCTTGGCGGTTTAGAAAATGAAGATAAATGGAGGGAAATAGAAAACGATCTTGTTGACCGAATGGTTCGTTTAGAAAAGGCATTGCGAGATTATATAGCTTCATTGCCTTAAAACGAGCCATCGGAAAATTCTATAATAAGAGATAAATAAATTGATAGGGCGCGGAGACCCAGCCCTTACGATGTCATTATTATGAATAACTTATGGTAGCTATCTTTCAGCAACGAAAACGAACCAGGCTCAAGGAATATGATTATTCCAATGAAGGAGCATATTTTATAACTATTTGCGCTCAAGGCAGGAAATGTTTATTTGGTCTTATATCAGACGGTGAGATGCGATTGAATGATTATGGAAAAAATTTGATTAATTATTGGAATGAGTTGCCATACAAATGGCCTAATGTAAGTCTTGATTATTTTGCAGTAATGCCCAACCACGTTCACGGAATCATTATGATCGTAGGGGCGGGGTCTCCCCGCCCATTAATTCCGCCCACCGATTTAGAGGGCGGGGAAACCCCGCCCCTACAAAAGCAGCCGTCTTTATCGGCAATAATTGGCTATTTCAAGTATCAATCTGCCAGATTGATTAATGAGCAGCGCGGGACCCCAGGAGCAAAGGTATGGCAACGCAGCTTTTATGAACATGTTATTCGTGACGATGAGTCCCTAAATCGTATCCGGGAATATATCGACACGAATCCGAAGCGCTGGACCCTGGACCGGGAAAATCCCGATGCAGAAGGGAAAGATGATTTCGATTGTTGGTTGGCCACATTCAAAGCTTCGCCTAACATCGGGAACTGACGCGTAGAGTTAAACCTGGTAGGAGGATCTTTAATGACCCCGCCCCGGAAATTCGATCCCGCGGCCTGGCAGCCGGAGATCAACATGACCCAGTTTATTCTGGATAACGGCCTAACGGTCCTGGTGCTGCCGGATCACCGTTTGCCCATCGTCTCCCTGCAGATTCACTACAAGGTGGGCTCCCGCCACGAGTCTCCCGGGATCACCGGCATTTCCCACCTTTTCGAGCACCTGATGTTCCGGGGCACCGAGACCCTGGGGCCTGAGGAGTTCTCCCGCATCCTCCAGGCCAAAGGCGGCGAAATCAACGCCTTCACCACCCGGGACCATACTTCCTACTTCGAAAATCTGCCCGCCGAGCACCTGGAGTTGGGGCTTAAGCTGGAAGCCGACCGCCTGCTCAACCTGAAGCTAAACGAAGAGACCTTCGCTCCGGAGCGCCAGGTGGTCATCAGCGAGCGCAAGCTGCGTTCGGTGGACAGCCCCTTCGGGTTGGTGGAGGAGCAGCTCTTCGCCACCGCCTACACCCAGCACCCCTATAACTGGCCGGTCATCGGCTGGGACCAGGATTTGCAGCGCCTGACGCTCAACGATTGCCTGGCCTACTACCGGGACCATTACCATCCGGGCAAGATGACGGTGGTGGTGGCCGGGGATGTGGCGCCCGAGGCCGCCCGGGAACTGGTGCAGAAGTATTTCGGCGGGATTCCCCCGGGGCCCTGCCGGGATGTTCAGGTGCAGGAACCGCCCCAGCGGGGCGAGCGCCGGGCGGTGATCAAAAAGGTCTCCCAGGTGGAGGCGCTGTTCGCCGGGTTCCACATCGTGGGTCTGGACCACCCGGATCTCTACCCCCTTACCTTGCTGTCCATTATCCTGTCCGGCGGCAGAGCCTCCCGGTTTTACCAGGAGTTCGTGCGCCCTGGGAAAGCCGTGGAACTGAGCGTGGAGCTGGCCCCCCTGCCCTTCTCCTCCCAGGACCCGGACCTTATGGTGGTGGCGGCCGTGGCCGCGCCGGGGAACCCCATTGCCCAGCTGGAGCAGGAAATCTGGGCCGGGCTGGAGCGGGTCCGGAGCGAAGGGGTGGCCCCGGCGGAACTGGCTCGGGCCCATAAACTGGTGCGGTCCCAGGCGGTCCGCTCCCTGGCCCACAACTTTTTCCGGGGCCTGCTGGCGGGCCTCTTCCACCTGAAGTCCGGGGACGCCCGGGGGGCCAACCAGATCCTCAACTCATTTGAAGCGGTCACCGCGGCCGATATCTTACGGGTGGCGCAAACCTATCTCCGGGAGGACAACCGCACCGTGGTGGTGCTTAAGCCTGTTACCCCGGAGGAAAGCGAAGCTCTGGGACCTTTACAGTGAGCGGTGAGCAGTGAGCAGTAAAACCGAACATAGGGCGTGCCGTGCACGCCAGGTTATGGCGGCCACGGGCCGCCCTATATTGCTGACGGTGGCGGAGGGGGACGCCCGCCTTACCAAAACTTTCTATCATTTGCAGGTGAGCCAACGGCGCATGAGTAACTGCTCACTGCTTACTGCTCACTAAAAGGAAAAGATATGGCTGACTATATTCCAGAAATCCACCAGGCCACCCTGCCCGGCGGCATGACCCTCTTGGGGGTGGAGTACGACCGGGTTCCCTGGGTGAGCCTCACCTTCATGGCCAAACGGGGCGCCGAGACCGACCCGCCGGGCAAGGCCGGGGCGGCGGACTGGGCCGCGGAATTCCTCACCCTGGGCACCGAGAGGCGCAACCAGCTTGAGCTGGCCCAGGACCTCGAATCCCGGGGAGCCTCCCTCAATGCCCGGGGGGGCTGGGACGCCACCCTGGTGAGCCTGGAAGGCCTGGCCGAGGATTTCGGCGAGCTCATGGGCAGCCTGGCGGAAATCGTCCAGACCCCGGCGTTCCCGGAGGCGGAATTTCCCCTCCTTAAGGAGCGGCGCAAGGCCGAGTTGGTGCACCAGTTGGACGACCCCCGGGAGATGGCCAATTTACGCTTCCTGCGCCTGTTCTTCGGCGAGGCGCCTTACGGCCATGCGGTGCCGGGCGACCTGGCCAGCGCCGAGGCTATGGGCCTTACCGATTTGCAGAACTTTTACCGCCGGGAATTCACCCCCGGGACCTCCACCCTGGTGGCGGTGGGCATGGTGGACTTCGGCCGCCTGGCGGCAGAGGCGGCCCGGGTCTGGGGCGGCTGGCCAGGCGGCGGTCCGGCCAGCCCGCCTTATACCGCGGCGCCTGCCAGGCTCTGCGCTCCGGGCATCTACCTCCTGGACCGGCCCGACCTCACCCAGAGCGAGATCCGGTTGGGCCACCTGGGGGTGCCCCGGTCCCATCCCGATTACTTTTCCATCAAGCTGGTGAACTATATTCTGGGGGCCGGGGGCTTTTCCTCCCGCCTCATGAACCGCATCCGCTCCGACCTGGGGCTCACTTACGGCATCCGCAGCAGCTTTCATTGCCGCCGGGCCCCGGGGCCCTTCCTCGTTTCCACCTTCACCCCGGCGGCCAACACCGCGGCAGTGGTCAAAGAAATCACCACCGTGGTCCAAGAGGTGCGGGAAAGCGGGGTGGCCGAGAGCGAACTGGCGGAAGCCCAGAGTTACCACGTGGGGCACTTTCCCCTGGGGCTGGAGACTTCCCGGGGCATCGGCAACCAGGTCATCTCCATGGACCTTTACGACCTGGGGCGGGATTACCTGAAGCGCTATTGTGACCAAATCCGCAACGTCACCCTGAAAACTTCGGCCCAGGCGGCCCGGGAGCATCTCCAGCCGGAGAACCTGGTGACCCTGGTCATGGGCCCGGCGGCCCAATGCGCCGATGCGTTGCGGGAACTGGGGCCGGTGCAAATTATCGACGAAAATTAAGTTCCCAATTTTTTAGTTGACAAATTCCTTGCGATGTTATGAGATAGAAATGATTTTGTGAAAAAAAGGATAAGCCCTTTGGGGACCATTTAATCGAGGGAGGAAAGTTTTCATGCACAAAACCCCATTGTTAGATCAACTGGAGTCCGGTCCGTGGCCCAGCTTCATTACGGATTTGAAGCGGGTTGCCGGCCGGAAAAAGGCAGTCGCGGATTTGTTGGGGGTGTTGGAGCGTTCCTACAAGGACAAGATCACCCACTGGAAGCACGGCGGTATCGTGGGCGTCCTGGGATACGGCTCCGGCATCATCGGCCGTTACGTCGACCTGCCCGAGGAATTTCCCGGCGTGGAGCATTTTCACACGGTGCGCGTCAATCAGCCTTCCGGCTGGTTCTATACCACCAAGGCCCTGCGGGAACTGTGTGAAATCTGGGATGAGCACGGCAGCAGCCTTTTGAACGTGCACGGCTCCACCGGCGACATGATCTTCCTGGGCACCACCACCCCTGAGCTGGAACCCTGCTTCGCCAAGCTGACCGCCAAAGGCTGGGACCTGGGCGGCTCCGGTTCCGCCATGCGCAGCCCCTCTTGCTGCGTGGGCATGGCCCGGTGCGAATGGGCCTGTTATGACACCATGGACCTCTGCTACGAGTCCACCCAGCACTTCCAGTTCGAGATGCACCGGCCGTCTTTTCCCTATAAATTCAAGATCAAGTGCTCCGGCTGCCCCAACGACTGTGTGGCCGCGGTGGCCCGGGCCGACATGAGCGTCATCGGCGTCTGGAAAGACGACATCCGCATCGATCAGGCCGCGGTTAAGGCCTATGCCGGCGGCGAGCTGAAACCCCGGGGCGGCGCCACCGTTTACAAGAACATTGACGTCAAAGCGGACGTGACGGATCTGTGCCCCACCGCCTGCATGAGCTATGACGGCAAAACCCTGAAAATCGACAACAAGAACTGCAACCACTGCATGCACTGCATCAGCCTGATGCCCCAGGCCCTGCGGCCCGGCACCGAGACCGGGGCCACCCTGCTGCTGGGCTCCCATGCCCCCATCCTGGAAGGGGCCCAGATGAGCTGGGTTATCGTGCCCTTCATGGAAATGGAACATCCCTATGATGAGTTCAAAGAACTGGTCACCAATATCACCGAGTGGTGGTCGGAAAACGGCAAGAACCGGGAGCGGGTGGGCGAACTGATGCTGAGACTGGGCATGCGGGAATTCCTGAAGGGCGTGGGACTGGAGCCGGTGCCCCAGACCGTCAAGACGCCCCGGGCCAACCCCTTCTTCTTCTGGCATCAGGAAGACTTTGACGCTGAGGCCGCAGGCCGCAAGTACATTAAATAATACGGCTGTGTTTTCCACAGCTCACTGATCAGGCCCCGTGCCCATTGCCTAAGTAAGGAGGAATGAGGAAAATGTCTGAACGGATAACTGATATCGGCCCCCCGAAATATGACAAGTTCTTGCCGCCCGTCATCAAAGACAACTACGGCAAGTGGAAATATCACGAGATCCTGGAACCCGGCGTGCTGATGCACGTGGCCGAGTCCGGCGCCAAAATCTTTTCCGTGCGCGGCGGTTCCGGCCGCCTGGTGACCACCGACTTCATCAAAGACGTGTGCGATATCGCTGATAAATTCTGCGACGGCTATCTGCGCTTTACGTCCCGCAATAACGTCGAATTCCTGCTCACCGATCAGGGCAAGATCGCCGGTGTGAAGGACGCCTGCAAAAAGATGGGCATCCCCCTCGGCGCCACCGGCCACTCGGTGAGCAACATCGTCCACACCCAGGGCTGGGTGCACTGCCACACCCCGGCCATCGACGCCTCCGGCATCGTCAAGGCGGTGATGGACGACCTGTTCGAGTATTTCGGCAGCCACAAGCTGCCGGCCCAGGTTAGGATCGCCCTGGCCTGCTGCCTGAATATGTGCGGCGCGGTGCACTGCTCCGACATCGCCATCCTGGGAATTCACCGCACCGCCCCCAAAGTGAATCACGAGAGGCTGCGCCACCTGTGCGAGATTCCCACCACCATCGCTTCCTGTCCCACCGGCGCCATCCGGCCCCATCCGGACAAGAACATCAAAAGCGTGGTGATCAATGAACCCCGCTGCATGTATTGCGGCAACTGCTACACCATGTGCCCGGCCCTGCCGGTGTTCGATGCTCAGAAAGGCGGCGTCGCCCTGCTGGTGGGCGGCAAGGTGTCCAACTCCAAGACCCCGCCCATGTTCTCCAAGCTGGCGGTGCCGTATCTGCCCAACAATCCGCCCCGCTGGCCGGAAACGGTCCAGGCCATCCGCAAGATCCTCACCAAGTATGCCGAAGGCGCCAACAAGTGGGAGCGGGTCGGCGAGTGGGTCGAGCGCATCGGTTGGGAAAAATTCTTTGAGGTATGCGACATCCCCTTCACCTTCCAGCACATTGACGACTACCGGTGGGCCTATGATACTTATCGGACGTCGATGCATTTTAAATTCTAAGCAGGTGGGATAAATGGCGCTAAGCAAAGCAGAGTTGGTGGAATTCATTTACCAGATGGTGCTCAAGGCCCAGGGCAAAAAGCAGCTCAAGGCCATGGATCTCCAGAAGGGCGTACTCAAAGAGCACCCTGACCAGGACAAGACCATGGTCAAGTTCGCCATCAAGGAGCTCATCGACGGCGGCCGCTGCGTCTATACTTACTTCGGCGGGAGTTATGTGGAAATTCCCCACGAAGAAGGGGCCGCAAAGCACTGATGAATCAGCCCTGTCCCCGGCTGCTGCTGGCAGCTCTCAGGGGTGGGGCCGGCAAGACCACCTTGACCCTGGGGCTCCTGGCCACCTGGCGGGACCAGGGCCGTCGATTGGTGCCCTTCAAGAAGGGCCCCGACTACATCGACCCCGCCTGGCACGCCCTGGCGGCTGGATGCCCCAGCCATAATCTGGACCCCTTCCTGATGGAGGGGGACCAGATTATGGCCGTGGTCGCCCGCCACGCCGCCCAGGCAGACGCCCTCCTCATCGAAGGCAACCGCGGCCTGTACGACGGCCTGGACCCCCAGGGCACTTACAGCACTGCGGAGTTAGCCAAATTTCTGGCCACCCCGGTGGTGCTGGTGGTGGACTGCACCATGACCACCCGCACCGCCGCCGCCCTGGTCCTCGGTTGTCAGCATTTCGACCCTGAAGTTCCCATCCGGGGGGTGGTGCTCAATCAAATAGCCCGCCCCCGTCACGAAGACATCATCCGCAATGCCATCGAACGCTACTGCGGCCTTCCGGTCCTGGGGGCCATCCCCCGCCTGAAGTGCGCGGTCTTTCCCGAACGCCACATGGGGCTGGTGCCGCCCCAGGAGCACGGCACCGCCATGCGCGCCGTGGCCACCGCCCGGGACCTGGCCCAGAGGTACCTGGATCTGGACGGCCTCTGGCAGGTGGCAAGCCAGGCGCCGCCGTTGCCCGAAGTCCCCGCGGCCTCCCCGTCTTTCTGCGCCGACTGCGTCCCTCCGGTCATCGGGGTCATCCGGGATTCGGCCTTCCAGTTCTATTACCCGGAGAACCTGGAGGCCTTACGGGAAGCAGGGGCGGCAGTCCTTGAAATCAGCGCCCTGGACGACCCGGTGCTCCCTTCTCACCTGGACGCCCTCTATATCGGCGGCGGCTTCCCCGAGACTCATGCCCGGGTATTGGCAGAGAACTTGAGCTTCCGCAATTCCGTCAAGGCCGCAGCCCAGGCCGGGCTCCCCATCTATGCCGAGTGCGGCGGTCTGATGTACCTGGGAGAGCATATCCAGGTGGGGAGCGAGAAGTTCCCCATGGTGGGTAT
>DASWLF010000254.1:0-13508 GCA_036396255.1 Desulfobaccales bacterium | reverse complement strand
CTGCTGATCCATTGGGACACCTTCTGGGATGATTCATTTTACCCAAATCGGGGTCCAAGGGAATTGTAGACCGAACCACTGGAACCTTGCCAGGCATGCGTCTCGACAAGGTGCTTAAAAACATGTCCCGGGATTTTTTATGGCAATTTGCCGTGATGATGCTATTATTAACTCCTAATTTCTCTCGATGCTGAGGCTTATCTGCCTAGCCGGAATTTCTGGTTCTGCCCGAAGATTTTCAGGCCCAAGCCCGCAATTTATCCCAACCGGTGGGAACATCCTGGCTACCATGAGAAATATTTAAGGTGCAAAAGGGGCCGAGCGGGCACTGCTCTGCCAGCAAAATAATCTAGAAGCGAAGGGTAGGCTCAGATGGAAAAGACTGCCAGAATCTATGTCGCTGGACATCGGGGTCTGGTCGGCTCGGCAATCAAAAGGCATCTGGAACAGCAGAGTTACCAGAATATCTTGACCAGACCTAGCCAAGACTTAGATCTGCGTCGGCAAACAGATACGGAAGCTTTTTTTGAGCACTACCGGCCGGACTATGTCTTTCTGGCAGCGGCCCGAGTGGGGGGGATTTTAGCCAACAGTTCCTATCCTGCCAGTTTTATTTACGACAACCTGATGATCCAAACCAATGTCATTGACGCTGCCAATCGCTATGGGGTGAAAAAACTTTTATTCCTTGGAAGTTCTTGTACTTACCCCAAGTTTGCCCCCCAACCGATGAGGGAAGACTGCCTCTTATCCGGCCCTTTGGAACCCACCAATGAGCCCTACGCGATCGCCAAGATCGCCGGAATCAAGATGTGCCAATCTTACCGGCGGCAATATGGTTGCAACTTTATCGCGGTCATGCCCACCAATCTCTATGGTCCAGGTGATAACTTTGATCTGGAGGCTTCCCATGTAGTCCCGGCTTTGATCCGCAAATTCCATGAGGCCCGGATGCAGGGCGCGGCGACGGTTACCCTCTGGGGCACCGGCACTCCCCGGCGGGAATTCCTGCACGTGGATGACCTGGCAGACGCCTGCTTATTTCTTATGCAACACTATGATGAGCCTGAGATTATTAATATTGGGGTTGGAAAAGATATTAGCATTTGCGAGTTGGGGGAATTAATTGGCAAGCTCACCGGCTTCCAGGGCGAAATCCAATGGGATACCAGCAAACCAGACGGCACCCCCCGGAAATTATTGGATATCACCCGCCTCACCCGACTGGGCTGGCAGGCCCGTATCAGCCTGGAGGCGGGCCTGCAGCAAACCTACCGCTGGTACCGCGAGCACTGCTCCGGTTAGGATCGGTAAGGCGATAAAGCAGGTCTTCAAAGCGCGTCAGGAGCGCTTCCCGATCCAACCGAGCCTCGGCGTGGGCCCGCGCCCGGCGCCCCATTTCCTGCCTGGTGGTTTCCTCGGCAGCTAGCTTCAAAATTGCCTGAGCTAATTCCGGCGCATCTTCCGGGGGAACCAAGAGGCCCGCGCGGGAATCGGCCGTGACTCGGGCTAACTCTGTCTCCGGCAAGGCCGTGGCAATAAAAGGGCCTCCTGCCGCCATAATGTTGGTTATCTTGGAGGGCATCACCAGGTCGGCGGCTTTTTTCTTCTGGACAACCAGGTGGATATCCCCTGCGGCCAGGAGCAGGGGAAAACGGGCCTCTGATTGTAAAGGCAAAAAGAGCACTTGATCTAATCCCTGTTGTCGGGCCCGTGCCATCAGTCTGAACTTTGCCGCCCCTTCACCTACCACAACATACCGAATCGATGATGCTTCCTGAGTAAGACGGGCGCTCTCCAGGATAATTTCTGTGTATGGTCATGGAAAAGGGGACCAGATAAAGGAGTTTTGGCCATAGAAAAAGGGACCACCGTAGCCGCCCGTTTGGTTACAAGATGTGTGAGCGACATTTTGGGCCAAAGGGGTAGAGGAGATGATCACGGTGGACCAGAAGGAGATCATACGCCGGGAGTATTTTCTGAACCGCAAGTCGATGCGGGAGATTGCCAAGGAGTTGCACCACAGCCGCAAAACTATCCGGAAGGCGATCTATGACCCAGGGGTTCCGGAGTATAAGCGGAGCCTCCCTGCCCCGAAGCGAGCCATCGGCCCCTTTGTGGAGATTATTCAGCAGTGGCTTAAGGAAGATAAGCAGCGCCCCGCCAAGCAACGCCATACGGCCAAACGGATCTATGAGCGGCTCAAGGAGGAGTATGGTTACCAGGGTTCAGGCCGGACGGTGAGGCGGGAAGTGGGCCTTTTAAGAGGAACGATACCCGACAGTCACGTGCCCCAGACCTATCAGGCCGCGGAAGGCGGGACCTTCGATTTCGGTGAAGCCTATGTGATATTGAGCGGTCAGGAGACGAGGGTGCACCTGGGTTGCTTGCGCCTGGATTATTCGAGCCACTATTTTGTCTGTGCCCTGCCCACGGAACGACAGGAAGCGCTCTTTGAATGTCACCTCAGGGGGTTCGCCTATCTGGGAGGAGTACCTGGGCGAATCCGTTACGATAACCTGAAGACGGCCGTTTATAAGATCCTGACGGGCAAGAGGCGCCAGGAGCAAGCCTCTTGGACCGCCTTTCGGTCGCATTTTCTGTTTGAGAGCGAGTATGTCACCCCTGGCCGGGGCCAGGAGAAGGGAGGGGTAGAAAACCTGGTGGGGTATGTGCGCCGTAATTTCCTGGTGCCGCTGCCGGCATTCCGGGATTACGGCGAGCTCAACGCCTACCTGTTGGACTGTTGCGAGCAGGATGCCAAGCGGCGCCGGCGCTTCGGCCGGACGGTGCGCGAGCTATGGCAGGAGGAGCGGGCCAGGTTGCGACCGTTGCCGCAGCAGCTGCCGGCGGCCTGCACCACCGTCATGGCCAGGGTAAATCGGCGTCAGCAAGTTCGCCTGAACGGGAACTGGTATTCGACGCCACCGGAGTATGTGGGCCGCCTGGTGACCGTCCACGCCTACGTCTTCCGGGTAGCTATTGCCTTCCAGGATAAAGTCATTGCCTCCCATGCCCGCAGCTACGGCCGGGAGGAAGAGGTCCTGGAGCCCCACCATTACCTGCCGGTTTTGCTGCGGAAGCCCGGGGCCTTCGCCCGGGCCACGCCGATGCTGAAGTGGCCGCTGCCGCCGGCCTATGAGACCTATCACCGGCGGTTGCGGGAACGCGGGGAAGGCGGAGCCGGGACCAGGGAATATATCCGGATCCTCATGCTCCTCAAGGACCATGTGCTTCAGGAGGTCACCGCCGCAGTGGAGCAGGCCGCAAGTTCCGGGCTGTATGGCTATGAGGTGGTCAGAACCTTCCTCGGGGAAGAACCGGGCAGGAAACTATGCGAAGTTGCGCGGGTGTGGCCGAACCAGGTGGAGCACTTCGACCTGCTGGTGCGCCGGTAAGGAGCCGCACCATGGAAAAGAGCATGCTCCTCGAGGCCTATCTCAAGCGGTTGCGGCTCCCGGCCATCAGTCGCCATTATCAGGAACTGGCCCGTCAGGCAGCCCAGGGGAATCTCCCTTATGAGGCGTTCCTGCTGGCCCTGGTGGAAATCGAAGCCCAACAGCGGGAGGAGAACGCCCACCAGAAGCGCCTGCGGATGGCCCGGTTTCCCGTCATCAAGAGCCTGGACCAGTTCGACTTCACGGCGCTGCCCTCCCTCAATAAAGCCCGGGTCTTGGACCTGGCCCAGGGAGGGTACCTGGACAAGCGGGAGAACCTGATCCTGATGGGCAACAGCGGCACCGGCAAGACCCATCTGGCCACCGCGCTGGGTCTCATTGCCTGCCAGCAGGGCAGGAAAGTGCGGTTTTTTACCGCGGCCGGCCTCATCAACCTGTTGACCGAGGCCCAGGCCGGCCTCCGGCTCTCGCACCTGGAACGTAACCTGGCCCAAATGGACTTGTTGATCATCGATGAGATCGGCTATGTGCCGTTCTCGGAAAAGGGAGCCCAGCTCTTCTTCCAGGCAGCGGCCCAGAGCTACGAACGGCAGGCGCTGATCATGACCACCAATCTGGACTTCTCCCAATGGCCGCAAGTGTTCGGCAGCGAACAACTGACCGGAGCCCTGCTGGATCGGTTGACCCATCATGCCCACATCCTGGCCATGAATGGGGAAAGCTTCCGGTTCAGGGAGAGCATGGGTAAGAAGGAGGGATAACCTACAGTGGCTCCCTTTTAGGTGGCCAACAGCCTGTTGCCAATGGCGCCAGCCTTGGCCGGAGGAAGCTTCGCGAGTTCTACCTGGGGCAAGCGCAGACCTGCCCCGCATAACCTTGGTGCCGGCAGGTCTGCGCTTGCTTTGCCCGGCCGACGGCTGGCTTGTCCTGTCGGGGTTGCAATGACCAAGGTGGGTCCCTTTTGAATGGCCATTGCTGGTCCCCTATTGCTTTTCCATTCACACTCTCCCCCAATGGGGGAGAGGGATAGGGTGAGGGGGAATTAGATCACTGTTCCGTTCCCGTTAATAAATACGTAATCGAATTTATGAACCACTGTACTAAGCACTAACTGCTAACCGCCATTCCCGCCCCTCCCCTGACCACCGCAAAAAATTGCCCGAGTCGGGTCCGCTATGGTATATTTAACCGAACTCTAAGGCATCGAGGCTCGCTGTGAAGGCGCTTTTGGCATTGGAAGACGGACTGGTCCTCAAGGGCCGGTCTTTCACCGGTCCCGGCGAATGCTTGGGCGAGGTGGTGTTCAACACCGCCATGACCGGCTACCAGGAAATCCTCACGGACCCATCTTATAAGGGGCAGATCGTCACCATGACCTACCCCCTCATGGGCAACTACGGGGTCAATTTCGAAGACCCGGAGTCCCGGGGGGTGCAGGTGGAGGGGTTCATCGCCAAGGAATACCACCCCTACCCTTCCAACTGGCGGGCCAAGGGGAATCTGGCGGACTACCTCCAGGGCTCGGGAAAGTTGGGGGTGGAAGGCTTCGACACCCGGGCCATCACCAAGCGCCTGCGGGAAGTTGGCGCCATGCGGGGCCTGGTCTCCACCCAGGACCTGGACCCCGCCTCCCTGGTGCGCCGGGCCCGGGAGCTCCCCAGCATGGAGGGCCTGGACCTGGTGCCTCTGGTTACTTGCCGGGCTCCCTACTGGTGGCCCGACTTCCCGGCGGACCAGGCGTCTCCCCTGGACCTGGAAACCCTGTGGCGCCAGCGCCGGGGCCGGAAGGTGGTGCTCTACGACTATGGCGTAAAGTTTAATATTATCAGGAGCTTACAAAAAAGGGGCCTGGAGGTCCTGGTGGTGCCGGCCACCACCCCGGCCGCAGAAGTGCTCAAGCTTAAGCCCGCGGGCCTGGTGCTGAGCAACGGCCCCGGCGACCCCGCGGCGGTCACCTATGCCATCGACAACGTGCGCCAGTGCCTGGGCGCGCAGCCCATGTTCGGCATCTGCCTGGGGCACCAGCTCATGGGCCTGGCCCTGGGGGGCCGCACCTTCAAGCTCAAGTTCGGCCACCGGGGGGCCAACCAGCCGGTGAAGGACCTCCTCTCCGGCCGGGTAGAGATCACCTCCCAGAATCACGGCTTTGCCGTGGATCTGGAGTCCATCCCGGACCCCGAAGTGGAGCTGACCCATTTCAACCTGAACGACGGCACCCTGGAGGGCCTGCGCCACCGCAAACTGCGGGCCTTTTCGGTGCAGTACCACCCGGAGGCCTCCCCGGGCCCCCACGACGCGGATTACCTGTTTGAACAGTTCTTGGAAATGTTGGAAAAGGATTAAATCTTCCACCAGTTTTTTCTCAGCCCCCAGGCGGGTAAAGAATTTATTCGTGAGGTTCCATGAAAAAGAAACCGCCGACTTCCGAATTAGGCGGGTGGCCGCATTTTATCATCCAGAGTATGGCGGATGGGGTTATTACCGTGGATGGACAGTTGCGGATTACCGACCTTAACCAGGCTGGAGAAAAGCTCGTCGGTTATTCTCGGGGGGAGGCCCTGGGTCGATTCTGCGGAGAAATCTTGAAGAGCAGCTTATGCGGCCGGGAATGCCCCTTGCAGATAGCCATGGACACAAGAGAGGTGGTATCCCGGGAAGCTTGCTTGCAAACCAGATTGGGTCAAAAGATTGAGGTAATGCTAGCCGCTTCGGTCTTGCGGGACGACCGGGGAAACCTTTTGGGAGGAGTGGAGACCTTTCGAGACCTTGGCCCCTTTAAACGCTTGGAAGAGGAGCGCCGCCATTTAGTGAGCATGTTCGCCCACGATCTGAAGACCCCGGTGGTGGCGGTGGCAGGCCTTTTAAACCGTCTCCGTCTGGGCAAGTTGGGAGAACTCAAGGAAGAACAAATTCCATATATTGAAACCATATACCAGGAAATCCAACGCTTGGAGAGGCTCATTACCAACTTTCTGGAATTTGCCCGGCTGGACTTGCACATCATTACACCCTTACTCAGTGCCGTCCAGGTAGAAAAGGAATGTCAGGAGGTTATAAACCGGTTTCAACCCCTGGCAGAAGCCAAGGGGATTGAATTGCAGATGGAACTTCCCAAGGAAATAATCATCATTCAGGCTGATCCCATGCTGTTTCAGCGCGCTATAGGCAATCTCCTGGAAAACGCGATAAAATACTCCCCACCCCAGGGTCGCGTGGTCTTGGCAGTTCACGATCAAGGTGCAGAAGTCCAATTTGCCGTTAGGGACCAGGGTCCCGGCATTGCTCCCCAGGATCTGCCCCATCTGTTCAATTTATTCTATCAGGGGAAAAGCGCCGGCAAAGAAACCGGGTTGGGACTGGGGCTGGCCATCGTCAAACGTATCGTCGACGCTCACGGCGGCCGACTCTGGGTGGAGAGCGAAGAAGGACGTGGCGCCACTTTCTTCTTCACTGTGCCCCGCCTTCAATAAAGCAGGTTTCATCATGATGTTTCGGAGCGCCATTCCGGTATAATAAGTTTAGGAAAATAAACTAGGTACCGGTGGCCCCGCAGAGAATTCCACAGCCAAGATGAAAAGGCCCATCATTATCATCCTTGCCTTGGCTACCCTGGCCGGCCTGATCTGGGCCGGAAACTTTTACTGGCGTAATCTGCGCGGCGCCGGCCCCGCGTTCCTAAGGCCTCCCCAGGATCTGGCCCGGCCTCCGGAAACCTCCCAGGAACCGGTGGTGCCCCCGGACTCGCCCAGCCCGGTCCCCTTTCCCCTGAAGCTGCCCCCGGGGTTTTCCATCTCCATCGTGGCCAGGAACCTGGGAGGACCCCGGGCTCTGGCCCTGGACCCCGGCGGCAATTTACTGGTCAGCCTCACCCGCCAGGGCAAGGTGGTGGCCCTGCCGGACAAAGACGGGGACGGGGTGGCCGACCGGGTGGTGACGGTCTTAAAGGGGTTAAAGAACCCCCACGGCCTGGCCTTTGGCGGCGGCGACCCGCCCCGCCTGTACGTGGCGGAAACCCGGCAAGTGACGGCCTATAATTATAATGAAACCACCCTGAAGGCCGATAAGAAGAAGAGAATCATCAATCTGCCCTCGGGCGGCCGGCACTTCACCCGGACGCTGCTGTTTCTGGCGCCGCCGAACCAGCACCGGCTGCTGATTTCGGTGGGCTCCTCGTGCGACACCTGCGTGGAGAAGGATTGGCGCTACGCCAAAATCCTGGTGGCCGACGCTGCCGGCGCCAAAGTGGAGACCTTTGCTTCGGGGTTGCGCAACTCGGTGTTCATGGCCGTCCACCCCCTCACCGGGCACGTCTGGGCCACGGAAATGGGACGCGATTTTCTGGGCGACCATCTGCCTCCCGATGAAATCAACCTCATCATCGAGGGGGGCATTTACGGCTGGCCCTACTGCTACGGCAAACGGGTCCATGACGGCCGGTTCGACCCCGCCGGGGCCAGAAAGGAGTTCTGCAAGGACACCATACCCTCTTACCTCGATATTCCGGCGCACAGCGCCCCCCTGGGACTGGCCTTTTTCTCCCAGGAGTGGCCCAAAGAGTACCGCTACCACCTGCTGGTGGCCTACCACGGCTCCTGGAACCGCACCGTGCCCACGGGCTACAAGGTGGTGCGCTACAAGTTGGACCGGGAGGGCAATTATCTGGGGCAGGAGGACTTCATCAGCGGCTGGCTGACGCCCACCGGAGCCCGGGGCCGCCCGGTGGACCTCCTCATCCGCCCCGATGGGATCATCTTTATCTCCGACGACCACGCCGGGGTGATTTACCGGGTGGTGTATAATCGGATGGTGAAAAAATGAACCGCAAACTAATGACCTGGGTTATATTAAGTAAAAAATTGAGACGGACAACTGGACCGGGAAAAGCCTTGCATAAGCAACCTCAAAAGAAGGAGCGTGCCGAAATGATGCGCAGACGCCTGTTGGCTGTCATTACCCTGTTGGCTCTGGTTATGGTGATTCCCGCGGTGGTGGACGCCGCGGCGGTGGGCCGCTTCACCATGGTGGAGGGGCAGGTGGACCTGATGCGCCAGGGCAAGCTGCCGGCGGTTCCCGCCAAGGTCCAGGACGGGGTGGAGCCCGGGGACGTGATCCGCACCAAGTCCAAGTCCAAGGCCCAGGTCAAGTTCGTGGACGACAGCATCATCACCATGGCGCCGGAGAGCCGCATGGCGGTGGCGGATTTTGTTTATGATGGGGCCCGGGGCTACCGCCGCGCCGTGCTCCGCCATTTCCGGGGGTTGGTGCACGCGGTGGTGACCCAAATCCTGGAAGTGCAGGAGCCCGAATTCATCATCGAGACCCAGACCGCGGTCATGGGGGTGCGAGGCACCGAGGGTTACTCCCTGCTGGTTCCCAACAGCTCCATGCTTTATTGCATCCAGGGCATTTGGCAAGGGCGGTCCAAGAACCCGAGGTTCCCTGACGTCTTCTTGGTGCGCCTGGGGGATTACATCGAGTTCCCCATGGACAAACCTCCGGTCCTGGGGAAATTCACCCCGGGCATGCTGGAGATGCTCAAGAAGATGATGGCTGCCGGGGTGCGGGACAGCGGCTTATTGGGAGGGGGTCCTCCGCCGGCAGGAGCCGGGGGGCTCCCGGAGTTTAAGTTGCCAATGAGCCCGGACCGGATGACCCAGCCCGTCATTCCGCCGCAGATCATCCCGCCGGTCCAGGCGCCGCCCAGTCATAGCAGTGGGCCAAGTGGCCCCACGCTGTAATGTGGTCGCCGCCTGGCTGACCCGAGAGAAAACCAGCAGGGGGCCGAGTGTAACCTTCGCCCGGCCCCCGCTTCCTACCGACCAGAGAAAAATTCTGCTGGCCTTCAGGTTTTCGAAAGAATAATATTGTATTGGGCAACTCTTCACCGGCGCAAGGCGCGCCCCGGTGCAGGGCGCGTTCCCGCCTGATTGTGCCTTCAGCTCCATGCCGAAACGGGTTTAGCATAGGGCCGGCCCCTCATGGCGGCTTTTTCAGACTCAGGGGCGGCGGCCTAGGAGCGGGGCGGCTGGCTGCCGCCGGGAGCGGCTCGTCAGCGCCTGCCGGCAGGAGGTCCGCCTGGCCCCCAAAATAACCTGAATTTATAACAACTCATGCCCAAGCGCACCGACCTCAAAAAGATCCTGATTATCGGCTCCGGCCCCATCATCATCAGCCAGGCCTGCGAGTTCGACTACTCCGGCACCCAGGCCTGCAAGGCCCTGAGGGAAGAGGGCTACGAGGTGGTCCTGATCAACTCCAACCCCGCCACCATCATGACGGACCCGGAGATGGCGGACCGCACCTACATCGAGCCCATCACCCCGGAGATGGTGTGCCGGATCATCGAGCGGGAGCGCCCCGACGCCCTGCTGCCAACCCTGGGGGGCCAGACCGGGCTCAACTGCGCCATCGCGGTGGCGGAAACCGGCATCCTGGAGCGCTGCGGGGTGGAGATGATCGGGGCCAGGCCCGACGTCATCAAGAAGGCCGAGGACCGGGAACTCTTCCGGGACGCCATGGCCAACATCAACCTGCGGGTGCCCCAGAGCGCCATTGTGCGCACCCTGGAACAAGCCCTGGACGCGGCCCCGGCCATCGGCTACCCCATCATCGTGCGCCCCAGCTTTACCCTGGGCGGCACCGGCGGCGGCATCGCCTACAACCTGGAGGACCTCAAACTCCTGGCCGCCGAAGGCCTGGCCGCATCCATGATCACCGAGGTCATGCTGGAAGAATCGGTGGTGGGCTGGAAGGAATTCGAGCTGGAAGTGATGCGGGACTTCCGGGACAACGTGGTCATCATCTGCTCCATCGAAAACCTGGACGCCATGGGGGTGCACACGGGCGACAGCATCACCGTGGCCCCGGCCCAGACCCTCACCGACCGGGAGTACCAGGCCATGCGGGACGCGGCCATCGCCATCATCCGGGAAATCGGGGTGGAGACCGGCGGCTCCAACATCCAGTTCGCCATCCACCCTCAAACCGGCGAGATGGTGGTCATCGAGATGAACCCCCGGGTGTCCCGCTCCTCGGCCCTGGCCTCCAAGGCCACCGGGTTTCCTATTGCCAAGATCGCCGCCAAACTTGCGGTGGGCTACACCCTGGACGAAATTCACAACGACATCACCCGGGAGACCTACGCCTCCTTCGAGCCCACCATCGACTACTGCGTGGTGAAGATCCCCCGCTGGGCCTTTGAGAAATTTCCCGGCGCCGAAGACTTTCTCACCACCGCCATGAAGTCGGTGGGCGAAGTCATGGCCATCGGCCGCACCTTCAAGGAGGCCCTGCAAAAAGGCATCCGGTCCCTGGAGATCTCCCGCTTCGGGTTGGGGGCCGACGGCAAGGACCTGCCGGAGCTGCCCCCGGATGCGTTGCGCTGCAAGCTCCGGGTCCCCAATTCCCAGCGCCTCTTTTACCTGCGCCAGGCTTTCCGGTCCGGCATGAGCGTGGCGGAAGCTTACGAATTAACCTTCATCGACCCCTGGTTCCTGCACCAGATCCGGGACGTGGTGATTTTCACGGGGGAACTGGCCATCTTCGGCGAGCTGCTGCGCCAGGGCCGCGGCCAGGCCCAACTGGAAGAAATGCTGCGGCGGGCCAAGGAGTATGGCTTCTCCGACGTGCAACTGGCCCACCTCTGGGGCGGCGCCGAGGAGCACATCGCGTTGATGCGCCGGGAACACCGCGTCACCCCGGTCTACAAGCTGGTGGACACCTGCGCCGCGGAGTTCGAGGCCTACACTCCCTACTATTACTCCACCTATGAATGGGAGGACGAAGCCCGCAAAACTCTGGGGGACAAGGTGATGATCCTGGGGGGCGGCCCCAACCGCATCGGCCAGGGCATCGAGTTCGACTACTGCTGCTGCCAGGCCTCCTTCGCCCTCAAGGAGCTGGGGGTGGAGTCCATCATGGTGAACTCCAACCCCGAGACCGTGTCCACCGACTACGACACCTCGGACAAGCTCTACTTCGAGCCCCTGACCCGGGAGGACGTTCTGAACATCGTGGCCGCGGAAAACCCCCTGGGGCTGATCCTGCAGTTCGGCGGCCAGACGCCGTTGAACCTGGCAGTGCCCCTGGGGAAGGCCGGGGTGCCCATCTTGGGCACTTCCGCCGCGGCCATCGACCGGGCCGAAGACCGCCAGCTTTTTCAGCAGCTGCTGAAGAAACTGGACCTGAAACAGCCCCCCAACGACACCGTGCGCACGGTGACCGAAGCCCTGGAAGTCGCCCACCGCATCGGCTACCCGGTGCTGGTGCGGCCGTCCTACGTCCTGGGGGGGCGGGCCATGCAGATCGTGGCCGACGACGCCGGGCTGGTCAATTATATGAGCTGGGCCCTGGAGGCCTCGCCGGAGCACCCCATCCTCATCGACAAGTTCCTGGAGGACGCCATCGAAGTGGACGTGGACGCCATCTGCGACGGCCGGCGCACGGTCATCGGCGGCATCATGGAGCACATCGAGGAGGCCGGCATCCACTCCGGTGATTCGGCCTGCGTGCTGCCGCCCTATTCCCTGCCCCGGCCCATCCAGGAGGAAATCAAGCGCCAGACCCGGGCCCTGGCCGCCGAGCTGGGCGTGGTGGGCCTCATGAACATCCAGTTTGCGGTTAAGGACGACCATATTTACGTCCTGGAGGTCAACCCCCGGGCCTCCCGCACCGTGCCCTTCGTCAGCAAGGCCACCGGCGTCTCCCTGGCGAAGCTGGCCACCAAGGTGATGTTGGGTCATACCCTGGAGGAGCTTGGTTTTACTGAGGAAATCGAGCCGCCCTACTTTGCCGTCAAGGAGTCGGTGTTTCCCTTCAAGCGCTTCCCCGGGGTGGACCCCGTGTTGGGGCCGGAGATGCGCTCCACCGGCGAAGTCATGGGGCTGGACGCGGACTTCGGCCTGGCCTTCGCCAAGTCGCAGTTGGCCGCGGGGCAGATTTTGCCTCTGGAAGGCGGGGTGCTGTTCAGCGTCAAGGACGAGGACAAAGGCGCCACCCTGCCCCTGGCCCGGGGCTTTGAGCAGGAAGGCTTCGAGCTCTTCGCCACCAACGGCACCGCGGCCTACCTGCGGGGCCACGGCCTCACGGTCCACGAAGTCCACAAGGTGCGGGAGGGGCGGCCCCATATCATTGACCGCATCAAAAGCCGGGACATCGCCCTGGTGATCAACACCCCCCGGGGCCGCTACACCCCCGGCGACTCCGAGTCCATCCGCCGGGTGGCGTTGGAGTACAACCTCCCCTACACCACCACCCTGGCCGCGGCCCGGGCCACCCTGGACGCCATCCGGGCCCAGAAGCGCGGCAAACTGGAAGTCAAAAGCCTCCAGGAGTATCATGAGATGGTGAGCAAGGCCGCGGCCAAACTGAGGGCGGTTAGGGGTAGTTGATGATGTAGCCGCAGGCTTCAGCCTGCGCCATCCCCTGTTAGCACGGGCGTCTCGCCTGTGCAGAAAATTATGTAGGGTGGGCACTGCCCACCATAAATCTGCCAAGGCGGGCAATGCCCGCCCTACATTGCCATTGAATGAATAATGGCCTTTGGTGGCACCGGCATCCTGCCGGTGCTAGGCACAGGCTGGAAGCCTGTGCCACCAATAAACAAGTCATATGAGGTGGGTACTGCCCACCACCTGGCGGGCACGGAGGCCCGCCCTACCGGTTCAAAGAGAGCGCCGGCTAAACGACCATGACCCGATTCGGGCCACCCCCAACAATGAAAGCCTCTGTAAGGGCGGGTTTAAAACCCGCCCCGACACCCTGACTTTCACGGTAAAGCCCGCGGCTACCAAAATTCAGGAATTCGTGTTAACCTTAAAATGTCTAAAATGAATTTGGCAAACTTGCTGCTGCGCCAATGAAAATAACCGAAAACCGGAAATCCCCCCTGACCCCCCTTTTACAAAGGGGGGAAGGGAAAACCGAAAACCACGGGGCCGCCAGGCCCCGGGAAAAGTGCGGCATCTTCGGCATTTACGGGCACCCGGACGCGGCCCGCCTCACCTACTTCGGCCTCTACGCCCTGCAGCACCGGGGCCAGGAGAGTGCCGGCATCGTGGCCTCCGACGGCAAGTTCTGCCGCGAGTACAAGGGCATGGGGCTGGTGCCCGA
>DASWLF010000253.1:0-8731 GCA_036396255.1 Desulfobaccales bacterium | reverse complement strand
AGGCGGGGCTGGCTCCCGGCGCTCATCCTCCTGACCCTTTGGACCATTCCCGGCTGGGCCGCCACCGCCCCCGACCCCCTGCTGGAGGACCTGCACTACCGGGTGGACGTGCTGCTCTGGCGGGATGTCGCCAGGGCCAGGCTCACCCTGAAAAGCCTGGGAACCGGGAGATACCTGGCCGAGATCTCGGTGTCGGCTCTGGGCATGTTGAAGACCATGAGCGGCGAGCGCCGTGAAAGCTACCAGACCGAGATGGTGTGGCGGGAAGGGAGGCTCATGCCGGTGGTTTACCGGGAGGAGTCCCGGCGCCGGGGTAAGCGCCGTTTGAAGGAATACCGCTTCGACTACGCCCGGGGCAAACTGGAACTGTGGCAACTGCAGGAAGGGAAGGGGTTGGTGCGCAAATGGCAGACCGCCCTGACGGAGCCCATATACGATCCTTTAAGCGCGTGCTATAATTGCCGCCTGGGTTTTCTGGGGCCCATGCGGACAGGCCAGGTGTTCAAGATAAAGGGCATACCCTACCCCAAGCCCGAGGTGATTGAGGTACGCGTCGGTCAGGAGACCAGCCAGGGCCGCCAGATCATGATAGCCATTGGTAACCAGGGCAGTAAGGGGTCGAGCCTGGTGTTTGCCTTGTTAGACGGTCTGTTGGTGCCCCAACGGGCTTGGACCACGGTTTGGGGGTTCGGCAAGGTCAGCGGCGAACTGCTGCCGGGGGGCAAAGGCTTGGAGGCGGGGCTGCCGGAAGTGGCGGCGGCCCGGGAGGCTGACGCCACCCCCGAAAGTTGAAGAGCCTTTAAAGGACTGCGGTCGGAGCCCCGGGCGGTGGGAAGCGGGTGAGACCGCCAAATCAGAATAAGGTCCGGCGCTGGGGCAAGCCCTGTCGGAGGGCAACGAATTAGCGCCCCTAGTCTCCCTTGCTTTTTAAAAAATGATGATTATTTTTTAACTAAGCCAGCCTGAGGACCGGAAAATCTGCCTCCGGCCCCCCTAAAGCACTGCGACTGGAAGGGGCGCGATGTGGAGGTTGCAGTCCCACCAGGCTGGTTTAAAATAGCGCCAGGCGTTGAGCATGGCCTTTTTTTTTGGGATAGAAATCCGGACAACCAGCGGTTCACTCCTGGGCCTGCCTCGTTCCGCCCCGTCCGGTTCCTCTAATACCAAATCGAGACCTCCGCAAAATGTCAGAAATCCCAATTAAGGAACTTCTATATATTCCCTATCCCCTTGATGGGGGAGGGTCAGGGTGGGGGTGATTATTCTTGCAATGTCAGTGCGTTATCCCCCTCCCCCTAACCCCCTCCCACCAGGGGAGGGGGAAGAAACAAAGACTTTTTTCGGTCAGAAGGTTATTTTGCACCGATCTCAAGTGGCATTGGAACAAATGGCCCAGGCGTCTCGCCGGTGCCGGCGCAGGCTGAAGCCTGCGGCTACCAATAACAACTTCTGGATGGCAACTCAGTATTAGTCGCGGTTTCCGCCCCCGTTACCCCCTTCCTTTTTTCGCCCCTCTTTTCGGTCTCGTCCCGGTCCCCGGCGATTGACAAATACCTTGCATTATTTTAAGATTCCGATTGTAACTTTGAGAAACTTTAGGCAGGGGCAGACATTGCATGGAGAGACAAGATCTGGAAATCATTGCGGAGATGATGGAGCGGGACCCGGAGTTGAGACGTTACGTGGAAGAACACCGGGAGTTTGAGCGTCTATTGGAGGAATTCAACCGGCGTCCCTATCTTACCGCGGCAGAGACCGTGGAGCGGAAGCGGTTGCAGAAGTTGAAGCTGGCCGGGCGCGACCGGATTGAGCAGATTTTGGCCAAATATCGGCAAAAGGAAGGCGTGCTATGAAAATGACCGGCGCCCAAATCCTGCTGGAGTGTTTAAAACGGGAAGAAGTTAAGCACATCTTTGGATACCCGGGCGGGGTAGTCCTGGATATCTACGATGAGCTCACGCGGCACCCGGATATCAAGCATATCCTGGTGCGGCACGAACAGGCGGCGGCGCACGCCGCGGACGGCTACGCCCGGGCCAGTTCCAAGGTGGGGGTGGCCCTGGTGACCTCCGGACCCGGCGCCACCAACACGGTGACGGGCATCGCCTCGGCCTACATGGATTCCATTCCCATCGTGGTGCTCACCGGCCAGGTGCCCACCGCCCTCATCGGCAACGATGCTTTCCAGGAAGTGGACATCGTGGGCATCACCCGGCCTTGCACCAAGCACAACTATCTGGTGAAGGACATCAAAGACCTGGCCCAAACTATCCACGAGGCCTTTTACATCGCCCGCTCCGGGCGGCCGGGCCCGGTGCTGGTGGACCTGCCCAAGGATATCATCCAGGCCAGCACGGTTCCCAAGTTTCCGGAGACCGTCAAGATCAAGAGTTACAACCCCACTTACCACGCCAATCCCCGGCAGGTGAAACGGGCCCTGGATCTGATCTTGAGCGCCAAGAAGCCGGTGCTCTACACCGGGGGCGGCATCATCCTGTCCAATGCCTCCAAGGAGCTCTTCCAGTTCGCCGAAACCTTGCAGATTCCGGTGACCAGCACCCTCATGGGCCTGGGGGGCTTTCCGGGCGACAATCCCCTGTGGATGGGGATGCTGGGCATGCACGGCACTTATTGCGCCAATATGGCGGTATCCCAGTCCGACGTCCTGATTGCGGTGGGGGCCCGCTTCGATGACCGGGTCACCGGCAAGCTGGCGGAATTCGCGCCCCATGCCAAGATCATCCACATCGACATCGACCCCAGCTCCATCAGTAAAAACGTGGTGGTGGACATTCCCATCGTGGGCGATTGCCGGGATACCCTGCAGCAGCTCAACGATCTGCTGGGCGCCATGACGGCCAAAGATTATGCCGCAGCCCGGGCCCCGTGGCTGGACACCGTCAACGACTGGGAGCAGAAGCACCCCCTCACCTACACCTGGAGCGACACCACCATCAAGCCCCAGTACGTGGTGGAGAAGCTCTGGGAACTGACCAAGGGTGAGGCCTACATTACCACCGAGGTGGGCCAAAACCAGATGTGGGCCGCCCAGTTCTATAGGTTCAAACGGCCCCGGCAGCTCATGACCTCCGGCGGCCTGGGGGTCATGGGTTACGGCTTCCCCGCGGCCATGGGGGTCCAGGTGGCCCTGCCCGACGCCATGGTCATCGACATCGCCGGGGACGGCAGCATCCAGATGAACATCCAGGAACTGATGACGGTGGTGGAATACCAACTGCCGGTAAAGGTCGCCATCCTGAACAACGCTTTCCTGGGCATGGTGCGGCAGTGGCAGCAGCTGTTTTACGGACGGCGCTACAGCGCCACTCCCATGACGGCCCCTGATTTTGTCAAGCTGGCCGACGCTTACGGCGCCGTGGGCCTGAGGGCCACCAAGCCTGAAGAAGTGGAACCGGTGATTCGGGAGGCGCTCAATACCCCCCGTCCGGTGATCATGGACTTCCGGGTGGAACCGGAAGAGTGCGTCATGCCCATGGTGCCCGCCGGCAAAGCCATGCACGAGATGTTACTGGCCTAGGAGCGAGAGATGGAACCGCGGCATACCATATCAGTGTGGGTGGATAATACTCCCGGGGTGCTATCCCGGGTTACCGGCTTGTTCAGCGGCCGGGGCTTCAATATCGAAAGTCTGTGCGTGGCCGAGACCACGGAGCCGGACGTCTCCCGCATCACTTTGGTGTCCACCGGCGATGAGCAGATCGTCGAGCAGATCATCAAGCAGCTGCGCAAGCTCATCAACGTCATCAGGGTGGTGGACTTAAGCGAGTTGGAGCACGTGGAGCGGGAAATGGCCCTGGTCCGGGTCAAGGCCGAGGACCGGTCCCGGGCCGAAGTGCTGAGGATTGCCGACATCTTCCGCTGCCGGGTGGTGGACGTCAACCCCACCACCTATACCCTGGAAATCACCGGCAACCACGAAAAAATCGGGGCGGTGCTGGGCCTCTTGAAGCTGCACGGCATCCAGGAAGTGGTGCGCAGCGGCACCCTGGCCATCCAGCGCAGCAAGAAGGAATAGTGGTCAGTTGCCAGTTGTCAGTTGTCAGTAGGTAGGGCGGGCCTCCGTGCCCGCCACCTTAAAAAATGTAGGGTGGGCACCGCCCACCATAATCGGCGGGCAATGCCCGCCCTTCATAGGCTGCATAAGCTCCTGGTGGAACAGGCTTCCAGCCTGTTCAGGCACAGGCAGGATGCCTGTGCCACCAAAAGGCTGCTCCGGGCATGCCAGCGGTACGCAGGATGGGCACCGCCCGCCTTGATGTTAGGTTTTAAAGATAATTATGGCTTTACCGTTAAAGTCCGGGTGTAGGGGCGGGTTTAAAACCCGCCCCTACAGCGGCTTTCATTGTTGGGGGTGGCCCAAATCGGGTCATGGTCGTTTAGTTTTTGCTGATAGCTGAAAGCTGCTTCTTAGAAAGGAATGCGACTCATGAAAATGTACTACGACAAAGACGCGGATTTAGGATTGTTCAAGGGCAAGAAAGTGGCCATCCTGGGCTTCGGCTCCCAGGGCCACGCCCAGGCCCTGAACCTCAGGGACAGCGGCGTCAAGGTGATCGTGGCCGAGATGCCTGGCACCCCTAACTATGAGTTGGCTTTGAAATACAAGTTCAAGCCGGTGTCGGCCTCCGAGGCCGCGGCCCAGGCCCAGGTGGTGCAGATCCTGACCCAGGACCACGTCCAGGCCCAGCTTTACGAGCGGGACCTGAAGCCCCACATGGGGGCGGGCAAGACCCTGCTCTTCTCCCACGGCTTCAATATTCACTTCGGCCAGATTGTGCCGGACCCCCAGGTGGACGTCATCATGGTGGCCCCCAAGGGCCCCGGCCACCTGGTGCGCAGCGAATACGAGAAAGGGGCCGGGGTGCCGGCCCTGGTGGCCGTGCAGCAGAACCCCTCGGGTAAGGCCCTGGCCATGGCCCTGGCCTATGCCAAGGGCATCGGCGCCACCCGGGCCGGGGTCCTGGAGACTTCCTTCCGGGAAGAGACGGAAACGGACCTGTTCGGCGAGCAGTGCGTGCTCTGCGGCGGCGTCTCGGAGTTGGTGAAGGCCGGCTTCGACACCCTGGTGGAGGCGGGTTACGCCCCGGAAATCGCCTACTTTGAGTGCCTGCACGAGCTGAAGCTCATCGTGGACCTGTTCTACCAGGGCGGCATCAGCTACATGCGCTATTCCGTCAGCGACACCGCGGAGTACGGCGATTACACCCGGGGCCATCGCATCATCACCGAAGAGACCCGGGAAGAGATGCGCCAGATCCTCTATGAGGTCCAGTCCGGCGAATTCGCCAAGGAATGGATCCTGGAGAACCAGGCCCGGCGGCCCATGTTCAACGCCATGCGGCGCCACGAGGCGGCCCACCCCATGGAAGAAGTGGGCAAGAAGCTCCGGGCCATGATGGGGTGGTTGAAGAAATAAGGCGGGCGGCTGTTGATGATGGTTTCGGCGTCCGGCGGGGGTGGGGGGGTAATTGCAGCTCCCGGTTACCGCTTCATTTTGGCCAGCCTGGTTCTGGTTATTCTGGGGCTTGGTACCGGCTGGTCCTGGCTTACGTGGCTGGGCTTCCTGGGGGGCGGCTTTTTCGCTTACTTCTTCCGGGACCCGGAGAGGGTCATCCCGCCGGAGCCGGACCTCATCGTCTCGCCGGCGGACGGCAAAGTGGTCATGGTGGATGAGGTCCGGGAAGAGCGATTTTTTAAAGGCCCGGCCCGTCGGGTGGCCATCTTCATGAACGTCTTTGACGTGCATGTGAACCGGGCGCCGCTGGCCGGCGCGGTGGCCGATCAGGTGCATAGGCCCGGAACCTTTCGGGCCGCGTTCCGGCAGGAAGCCGGCTGGGAAAATGAACAGCAGGCCATGATGCTGGAGGGCGACGGCGGACGCCGGGCGCTGGTGGTGCAGATCGCCGGCCTGCTGGCCCGCCGCATCATCAGCTATGCGCATCCGGGGGACCGGCTGGCCCGGGGGGAGCGCTTCGGGATGATCTGCTTCGGCTCCCGGGTGGACCTGTACCTGCCGCCGCAAGTGGAGCTCAGGGTGCAGGTGGGGCAGCGGGTCAAAGCCGGCAGCAGCATCATCGGCAGGTGGGCTTAAACAGGTAGGCGCGGGGTTTCTTCGCAGCTACGGAAAATCGCAGGGGGCTGGCATGGCTTTCCGCAAAAGGCGCAAAAAGCGCGACCGGCGTCGCTTCAGGGGCGTTTTCCTGCTTCCCAACCTCATCACCACCGGCAGTCTCTTTGCCGGGTTTTACGCCATCGTCGCGGCCATCGACGGCAGGTTCCACGCCGCGGCCATCGCCATCCTGGTCTCCCTGGTGCTGGACGGCCTGGACGGCAGAATCGCCCGCTTGACCCAGAGCACCTCGGGCTTTGGGGTGCAATACGATTCCCTGGCCGACCTGGTGGCCTTCGGGGTGGCCCCGGGCTTGCTGGTGTATCTCTGGGCCTTGAAGCCATATCAGCAGTTCGGCTGGGTGGCGGCGTTTCTCTTCGTGGTGTGCGGCGCCCTGAGGCTGGCCCGCTTCAACGTGCAGCAGGGGTCCCTGGACCCGCGCTACTTCAACGGCCTGCCTATCCCCGCGGCCGCCACCCTGATTGCCACCTCCATCCTCTTTTATTATGAAATCGGCGAGTGGGCCCCGGAACGCCATGTTTACATCCTGGCCATGATCTACCTGCTCTCCTTTCTGATGGTGAGCAACGTCAAGTACATCAGTTTCAAGAAGATGGAGCTCTTCCGGCGGCACCCCTTCCACACCCTGGTGGCACTGGTGCTGTTGTTCGTGGTGGTGGCCACCGCGCCCACCATCATGGGATTTTTGTGCATGGTGGTGTACGTGGCTTCCGGACCCATCAGCACCTACCTGTATTACCGGCGGCCGGCCCTGGCGGAGAAGGGGGAAGAAGAGGCCCCGGCCCCCAAGCCTTCCAACCCTTGAAGGTAAACCGGGACCGGCGGCGACTTATTAATAATTGTTTCAGTTCACCTAAAGAATGCCACCCGCTGGTCAGAAGTGAAAAATAGACTTGTCTCTTTGGCAAGGTTCTGTAATAATTATTCTTAGTATGAATTGCACCATGACCACTCCGCCGATTTTCCGCCTCTCCCGTGAGTTCCTCCCGGGCCTGGCTCTGCTGCGCTTGTTGCCTGCCCGCTAGGCAGGCACTCATCCAATTTTCCCAGTCAATTTGGTAAACATATTGTTATTACTACAACTTTTAAAGAGACGCTGGTATAATGCCATTGTCCTCCCAAGTAAAGGGGAGATTTAACTATGCCTGAGAAGATATATATTTTCGACACCACCCTCCGGGACGGGGAGCAGACGCCCGGGGCCAATCTCAACGTGGACGAAAAACTGCAGATCGCCCGGCACCTGGAACTCCTCAACGTGGATATCATCGAGGCCGGATTTCCCATCGCCTCCCGGGGGGATTTCGAGGCGGTGCGGGCCGTGGCCCGGGAGATCCGGGGGCCCCAGATCGCGGGCCTGGCCCGGGCCTTTGAAAAAGACATCGACGCAGCCTGGGAAGCGGTCAAGGAGGCGACCAATCCCCGCATCCACACCTTCATCTCCACCTCCGACATCCATCTGAAGTACCAGATGAAGAAGTCCCGGGAAGAGGTGCTGGAGATGGCGGTGGCCGCGGTGAAACACGCCTGCCGCTATACCGCCAACGTGGAGTTCTCCGCCATGGACGCGTCCAGGAGCGACCTGGACTACGTCGCCCGGGTCTTCTCCGCCTGCATCGACGCCGGAGCCAAGGTGCTTAATTTCCCGGATACCGTGGGCTACGCCATCCCCCATGAGTTCGGGGCCAAAATCAAGTACCTGATGGAGCATATCCCCAACATCCATCGGGCGGTGCTCTCGGTGCACTGCCACAACGACCTGGGGCTGGCGGTGGCCAACACCCTGGCCGCGGTCATGAACGGGGTGCGCCAGGTGGAGGTCACCATCAACGGCATCGGCGAACGGGCCGGCAACGCTTCCCTGGAAGAAGTGGTCATGGCCCTGGCCACCCGGAAAGACCTGTTCGCTTATCACACGGACATCGTCACCCAGTACATCTATCCCACCAGCCGCCTGACCAGCAAGCTCTCGGGAGTGCCGGTGCAGCCCAACAAGGCCATCGTGGGGGCCAACGCCTTTGCCCACGAGTCGGGGATCCACCAGGACGGGGTGCTCAAAGATGCCAGCACCTTTGAGATCATGACCCCCACCGCGGTGGGCATCAAGAAGAGCTCACTCCCCCTGGGGAAACTTTCGGGGCGGCACGCCTTCAAGAAGAAGCTCCAGGAGATGGGCTATTACCTGGCCGACGACGAACTGAACCGGGTCTTCTCCCGCTTCAAGGACCTGGCGGACCGCAAGAAAACCGTGTTCGACGAAGACCTGACCAGCCTGGTGGAGACGGAAGTCATCTATAAGTCGGTGCCCGAGCATTTCAAGCTCATGGACCTGGTGGTGCTCACCGGCACCATGGTGAAGCCCACCGCCACCGTCAAGATGGAGGTGGGAGGAGTGCTGCACAGCTACTCGTCCTTCGGGGACGGGCCCATTGACGCCACCTACAAGGCCATCACCCATGTGGCCCAATCCAAGTGCAGTCTCCTGAAGTTTGCGGTGACCGCCATCACCGGCGGCACCGAGGCCCTGGGGGAGGTGTCGGTGCGCCTGGAGGACGGCGGCCACATCGTCACCGGCCAGGG
>DASWLF010000252.1:0-4414 GCA_036396255.1 Desulfobaccales bacterium | reverse complement strand
TAAATCTGGTACAGCCCCCGGTGGCTGAAAAGCAGCCCCAGGGCCAGGACCACTCCCATGGTCAAGGCCACCCCCGCCAGGAGCCGGTGGCTGCCCTTGACTTTCCGGGTTTCTTCCGGGGTGGTTGGCGAAGTCATGTCTCCCCCTTACCAGACTTCTGGGCTGATAATGCCTGAAAATTGCGGCAGATGCAACAAAATTTGCCGTTTTCCGGGGTCCGCCGGGAAATTTTTCCCCCGCCCCGGCCCGCGCTCGTCAAGGGACATGGCCAAAGCTGCTGCTCCAGGTCAAGATGTTTCCGGGTCGTGACCCTGGCGCCGCGGCTGCTATTGACAAGCCTAGGGAAAACGTAATAGGTTCTTTACAGATTCTTCTGGAGAAAAACATGCCTTCCTTAAAGCCCCTGACCGCCACCGGCATCGGTTCCGTGCCGTTCACCGACCCCGAAGAGGCGGTGGCCCTGATTTTGGAGTACTTGCCTCAGGTGCCGTTCTGGCCCCAGATGGTGCGCCTGGGGTTTCGGGAGGAGATGAACGTCCAGGCGGCCCGGGGGCTTCCGGCCCTGCGGCTGGACGAAGCGGCCCGGGTGGTGGAAGTGGACCCGGAGATCCCCCGGGACGAGGCCCTGGCCCGGTTTTACGAATCCGTGCTCTCCGGCGACCTGGCCCCCTTTGCCTGGGAACCGCGGGACGCCCAGGGATTTTTCGCCTTACTGGCGGCGGTGGCCGCCGGCAAGTTCCCGGGTCCGGTCCTCAAGGGCCAGTTGTCTGGGCCGGTGACCCTGGCCGGGGTCATCAAGGACCACACCGGTAAACCCATCCTTTACGATCGGGAGTTGACCCAGGCGGTATGCCATGGGCTGGCCCGCAAAGCGGCCTGGCAGGCGGCCAGGTTCCGGGAGCTGGGCAAAGACCCGGTGATCTTTTTCGACGAGCCCTACCTGACGGGGTTCGGCTCGGCTTATCTCCCCATCTCCCGGGCAGAGGTATTGGAAATCCTGGGCCAGACCCTGGAGGAGACCCGGCAGGCCGCGGCCGGGCCCATCACCCTGGGGGTCCACTGCTGCGGCAATACCGATTGGTCCCTGCTGCTGGAGGCCGACATCGACCTCCTGAGCTTCGATTCCTACGGCTACTTCGACAGCCTGCGCCTGTACGATCGGGCCCTGCAGAAATATCTGGCCCGGGGCGGCTGGCTGGCCTGGGGCCTGGTGCCCACCGGGGATGAACTCCAGGAGGAGACCACCGAAAGCCTGTGGCAGCGTTTTCAGGGGCAGGTAACCCAGCTGGCGGCGGACCAGCAGTTGGGCCTCAAGGAGATTCTGTCCCAGGCCCTGCTGACCCCGGCCTGCGGCATGGGCTACCTGAGTTCCGAGAACGCCCGCCGGGTCCTGGCGATGCTGGCGGAGTTGAGCCTCCGGGGCCAGCGGTGGCTGGCTTCCGCTTAGATAATGTTTATTATATTATGGAGAGAACCCTGATTCCCGGGGGCGAGGTCGGATTAAAACTTAAGAAGACTTATTAAATATAGCGTACAACACCTGTTAATCATAAGATAATTAGAAAATATTTCTATGGGGGGCAGCACATGAAGGTCAAAGAGGTCATGGTGAAAGAGGTGGCCACCCTGGATATCAACGACGAACTCAGCCTGGCCAACGATATCATGCGGTTGGGGCGGATCCGCCACCTGCCGGTGGTGGACGGCACCCGGCTGGCAGGGATTATTTCGGAGCGGGACCTGTTCCGCAGTTCCCTGGCCCAGGCCCTGGGCTACGGCAGTGAAGCCACCCGGGATTTGATGAAAAAGCTGCACATCAAAGATGTCATGGTGGCAAAGGTGGTCACCGTGTCGCCGGAAACAGAACTCTGCGAGGCCACCAAAATCATGGTGGAGCAAAAGATCGGCTGTCTGCCGGTGGTGGAAGGCGGGCGCCTGGTGGGCCTCATCACCGAGACCGACATCCTGTGCCAGTACCTGAAGGAATGCGCCGGGGAGTGAAGGTTGAACCGGGTTTAACCCCGGCAATCTTTCGGTTGGGGCAATCCAAAGCAAAAAGCCAAAGGGCGCAATCTACTTGCGCCCTTTTTGTTGCGAAACCGCCGATTTGATTACTAGGCCCCGGGGAACCGCCTAAACATAAGTCAGCCATTGCTGGTAGCGGGGGTTCTCCCCCTTCACCACTTTGAAAAAGGCCTCCTGGAGCTTCAGGGTGATGGGGCCGGGTTGGCCCGGGCCGATGCGGCGGCCGTCCACTTCCCGGATGGGGGTGACCTCCGCCGCGGTGCCGGTGAAAAAGGCTTCGTCCGCCAGATACAACTCGTCCCGGGAGAAACGCCTCTCCTCAACCGGCATCCCCCGATCCTGGGCCAGGGTGATGATGCTGGCCCGGGTGATGCCCGGCAGCACCGAGGTCAGGGGCGGCGTCTTGATGAGCCCCTCCTTGACGATGAAGATGTTTTCCCCGGAGGCCTCGGCCACGTAGCCTTCGGTGTCCAGCATGATGGCCTCATCGAAGCCCCCCTGGATGGCTTCCCGTTTGGCCAGGATGGAGTTGACGTAGTTGCCCACTGTTTTGGTCATGGTCATCATGATGTTGACGTGGTGGCGGATAAAGGAAGAGGTCTTGGCCCGGATACCCAAGCGCAACCCTTCCTCCCCCAGGTAGGCGCCCCAGACCCAGCTGATGACGGCCACCCGGATGGGATTATCCTGCGGATTGAGACCCATGACGCCGTCGCCCACGAACACCAGGGGACGGATATAGGCTTCCTTCTGGCCGTTGGCCCGCAGGATGTCGCCGCAGGCCGACTCGATCTCGGCCTGGGAGAAGGGCATTTCCAGTTGCATGACGTGGGCGGAATCGAAGAGGCGCCGGATGTGCTCCGGCAACCGGAAGATGGCGGTGCGGCCGTCGACGCAGAGGTAAGCCCGGATGCCTTCGAAGACCCCCAACCCGTAGTGCAGGGTATGGGTGAGCAGCGGCACCTGGGCTTCGTCCCAGGGAATGAGTTTGCCGTCAAACCAGATGTATTTGGCCTTCTCCACCATTAATCGTTCCTCCGCAAAGCTTGCTGCCAATTTTTAACGTTTCAGGCCGCGGTTGTCAAACGGTATCTCCCTCAGTTTTCATTGCCTTGGGCTGGCGTTTTCCGGTATGATGATTTGCCGTTGCATATTACCGGGGTATTAAGACTGGCAGAAATCCGCCGGAAAAGAAAAGAACCAGTCCCCCTTTGATAAAGGGGGGATTGAGGGACGATCATGGAGGAACGCCTGAAAGTCGGGGTCATCGGGGTGGGCTACCTGGGCCGCTTCCACGCCCAGAAATACGCCGGTCTGCCGGAAACGGAGCTCATGGGAGTGGCCGACCTGAACCGGGAGCGGGCCGGGCAGGTGGCCCAGGAGCTGAACACCAGGGCTTACCAGGACTACCGGGAACTGCTGCCTCTAATTTCAGCCCTCAGCGTGGCGGTTCCCACTTCCGCCCACTTTGCGGTGGTGCGGGACGCCCTGACGGCGGGCTGCCAGGTGCTGGTGGAAAAGCCCCTAACCGTCACCGTGGCCGAAGCCGACGACCTGGTGGCCCTGGCCCGGGAAAGGGGCCGCATCCTCATGGTGGGGCACCTGGAGCGTTTCAACTCCGCCATGGAGGAGCTGAAACGGCGGGTGAGCCGGCCCCGGTTCATCGAAAGCCACCGCCTGGGCTTCTTCAAGGAGCGGGGCACCGACGTGGACGTGGTCCTGGACCTGATGATCCACGACCTGGACCACGTCCTGAACCTGGTGCCTGCCGAGGTCCGGGAGATCCGGGCCGCGGGCATCTCGGTCCTCACCGACCAGGTGGACCTGGCCAACGCCCGGTTGGAGTTCGCCGACGGCTGCATCGCCAACCTCACCGCCTCCCGCATGTCCTTCAAGAGCATGCGCAAGTTTCGCCTGTTCCAGTCCGACGCTTACCTGGCGGTGGATTTTGAGAACCGGGAGCTCACCGCGGCTTTCCGGAAAGAAGGGGCCCTGGGGCCGCTGCCGGGGGTGGCCCTGGAAACCAAACGCTATCCCCAGGAAGACATTCTGCTCAAAGAGATCGTCGCCTTTGTGGAGGCGGTGCGAAACGGCCAGGAGCCCCCCATCAGCGGCCAGGCAGGCCGGGCCGCCCTGGCCCTGGCCCTGGAAATCAACGCGGCCATGAAGAAGGCGAGAGGGTAGGGTAGGGCGAATGGATGCGGGGGGCCGGGGAATTTAGAATTCCCCGCCCCCCGCACCCCCCCCACCCCAACATAAGCTGCTGGCGTCCCGGGGGGACGCCAGCCAGATCCAGGAGTATGGTGCGACAGCTTAACACCCTTATGGGGGTTGGGGGAGGGGATTCAGGGGAGGGGGCAGGGGCCAGTGGCACAGGCGTCCCCGCCTG
>DASWLF010000251.1:0-1812 GCA_036396255.1 Desulfobaccales bacterium | reverse complement strand
TCACCTTTAGATAAAATAGCGCCACCAAAACACGGGAACCCAGAGGATTTGTTCCGGGCGAAACGGGGAAAAGTGAAGAAGCGATAACCTACTAAAATAAATCATGTTTATTATCATTTTCGCCCTTTCCGCTTTTCACCTTTCCCCCCGGTTTATGGCTACTTAGGACTGAAATAAAATCAATGAATGCTAACTCTCCCCAACACATCCACCTTTTAGGCATCTGCGGCACCGGCATGGCGGCGCTGGCCGGCATTCTGAAGGAGCAGGGCCACCGGGTCACCGGCTCCGATGAGCATGCCTACCCGCCCATGAGCGATTTCCTGGCGGGCCTGGGCATTCCGGTGGTAAACGGCTACGGCCCGGAGAACCTGGAGCCCGCCCCGGACCTGGTGGTAGTGGGCAACGTCATCCGGCGGGAAAACCCCGAAGCGCAGGCCATGCTGGCCCGGGACCTGCCCCGCCTGTCCCTGCCGGAGGCCCTGAACCGCTTCCTGGTGGGAGACCGCCAGAGCCTGGTGGTGACCGGCACCCACGGCAAGACCACCACCACCGCCATCATCGCCTGGCTGCTCTACGCCCTGGGACTGGACCCGGGGTTCATGGTGGGGGGCATTGCCAAGAATTTTGACTCCAACTACCGGGTGGGCCGGGGCCCTTACGTGGTCCTGGAAGGCGACGAGTACGACACCGCCTTTTTCGACAAGCGCCCCAAGTTCATCCACTTCCGGCCCCGGGTTTCGGTGGTCACCTCCATCGAGTTCGACCACGCCGACATCTATCCCGACCTGAACCGGATTATCCAGGCCTTCGAGTCCTTCCTGGAGCAAGTGCCCCCGGCCGGCCGGGTCCTGGCCTGGGGCGACGCCCCCCTGGTGCGGCAGGTGTGCCGCGTCAGCCAGGCGCCCGTCTCTTTTTACGGCACCGGCGGGGAGGTGGCCTGGCAAGCGGCGGATATCGCCCCGGTGGTGGGCGGCATGGAATTCACCGTCCTCTTGGATGGGGCCCGGTGGGGGGACTTTCAGCTGCCTTTGCTGGGGACCCACAACGTCCTCAACGCCCTGGCCGCCCTGGCGGTCGTGGCCGAGCTGGGGGCCGAGCCCCAGGCGCTGAGAAAAGCGCTGGTGGACTTCCATGGGGTCAAACGCCGCCAGGAAGTGGTGCGGGAGACCTGGAGCGTCCTGGTAATGCAGGATTTTGCCCACCACCCCACCGCGGTGGCGGCAACGCTGGCGGCGGTGCGCCAGGGCCACCCCGGGCGCCGTCTGGTGGCGGTTTTCGAGCCCCGCACCAACACCTCCCGGCGCAAGGTCTTCCAGGAACCCTACGCCCACGCCTTTCAGGACGCGGACCTGATCCTGGTGCGGGAGCCGCCGGACCTGTGGAAAGTGCCGCCGGAGGAGCAGTTCTCCTCCCGGCAGCTGGTGGCGGATCTCTCGGCCCAGGGCAAACGGGCCCTCTATTACCCGGATACCGACCAGCTTCTGTTCGGCCTGCTGCAAAACCTGAGGGTGGGCGACCTGGTGCTGGTCATGTCCAACGGCGACTTCGACCACCTGGTGCCGCGCCTCTGTAAGGCTCTGGGGTGAGGTGATTATTGGGGAGGGGGCAGGGACCGTTACCAGCGAGCAGTGAGCAGCTAAAACATCGGCGCTTATTCTTTCCTGCTTACTGCTCACTGCTCACTGCTCACTGCTTACTGCTCACTGCTCACTGCTTACTGCTCACTGCTTACTGCTCACTGCTCCCTTCCTGCTTCCCTTTCGCCTCCATCTCCTTATACCACTCGGAGTGGTGCTTCTTGGCCCACTT
>DASWLF010000250.1:0-2402 GCA_036396255.1 Desulfobaccales bacterium | reverse complement strand
TCGATGCCCTTTTTCGCCAGCCTGGGTCTGAGCTTGTGGATGCGGGCCTGGGCCCTGAGGTTCCCGGCCACGTAATGGCAGTCCCCCGGGGGATGGCAGCCCGCCACCAGCACCTGGCCCGCCCCCTTGGCAAAGGCCCGGAGGATGAACTTGGGGTGGACCCGGCCGGAGCACATGGTGCGGATGATCCGCACCGCGGGCGGATACTGCAGCCGGGAGACCCCGGCAAAATCGGCCCCGGCGTAGCCGCACCAGTTGCAGCAAAAGGCCAGGATCTTTTTCTCCGGGCTTTCTGCCAGGGCCTCGTCGATCTGATTCTCGATCATCTCGTCGGTGAAGCCCCGGGCAATGACGGCCCCGCTGGGACAGGCCCCGGCGCACGCCCCGCACCCCTTGCAAGCGGCTTCGATGATCCGGGCCCGGCGCTCCTTGCCTGCCCCCAGCAGCTCCACCGCCTGGAAGGCGCAGTCCTTCTGGCAACTGCCGCACCCGGTGCACTTTTCTCCGTCCACTTCACAGATCAGGCCGTCCAGGGTGATGGTCTCGTGGGCAAACAGCGCCATGATCTTGGCCGCGGCGCCCGAGGCCTGGGTAAGGGAGTCCGCCAGGTCCTTGGGGCCCTGGCAGGCGCCGGCCAGGTAAATGCCGTCCAGCACCGTTTCCAGGGGCCGCAGCTTGGGATGGGCCTCCAGGAAAAAACCGTCGCTGCCCACCGGCAGCTTCAGCACCTCCTTGAGGGCCGTGCCGTTCCCCGGCGCCAGGCCCACGGCCAGCACCACCAGGTCCACCCGGTCCTCGGTGGGGGCCCCCAGCAGCTCGTTCTCGGCCCGGATGACCAGGCGGCCCCGGCGGTGGGCCTTGACCCGCTCCACCTGCCCCCGGATAAACAGGATGCCGGCCTCCCGGGCTTGGGTGTAAAGGGCCTCCCATTCCGGTTTGGTGGTCCGGATATCCCGGTAATAGATGCGGATCCGGGCCTGGGGCCAGCGGGCCTTCAGTTCCAGGGCCTGTTTCAAGGCGGTGGGGCAGCAGACCCGGGAGCAGTAACGGTTGCCTTTCTCTTCCCGGGAACCCACGCACAGGATGAAGGCAATATCATTGGGTTCCAGGGCGGCGCCGCCAGTCACCCGCCCCTGGGTGGGGCCGTCGGGGGCCAGCAGGCGCTCCAGGGTGACCGAGGTGATGACCCCGGGGAGGGCGGCCCAGGACTCATAGCGGCTGCCCCGGGGGTCGAAGGGGAGAAAGCCGGTGGCCACCACGATGCTCCCCACCCTCAGGTGGTGCGCCGTTTCCTCCCGGGCCTCCAGGTTGATGGCCCCCCGGGGGCAGGCCGGGACGCACTCCCCGCAACCGGTGCAGTGCTCCCGGTCCACCACATAGCGCCCCGGGAAGGCGGTGGGGGAGGGGAGGTAGATGGCGGCGCGCCGGCTCAACCCCTGCTGCCCTTCATCGGGCACCGCCACCGGACACACCTGGGCGCAGAGGCCGCAGCAATCGCAGGCCTCGCCCACCAGTGCCGGACTCTGCCGCACCGCCACCTGAAAGTTGCCGAAGTGGCCGCGCACCTCAGTGACCTCACTGCCGGTGAGCAGCCGGATGCCGGGGTGGAGCACCACCGCCGCCATCATGGGGTTTATGAGGCTGAGGGCGCTTTGCCCCAGGGGAAAGGTGCGGTGCCACCGGGCGGCCATGCCCCCCAGCACCGGCTGGCGTTCCACCAGGGTCACGGGAAACCCGGCGTGGGCAATATCCAGGGCGGCCCTCAGGCCCGCGCCCCCCCCGCCGATGACCAGGGCCTCCCGGTGCAGCGGCACCCGGCGGTCCTTGAGCGGCCGGGCGGACCTGACCTTGGCCAGCCCCATGCGGATGAGTTCCAGGGCTTTGGCCGCGGCCGCGGCCGGCTCCGTGGCGTGCACCCAGGAGCAGTGCTCCCGGATATTGACGATCTCCAGCAGGTAAGGGTTAAGGCCGCTATCCAACAACAGCCGCCGGAAGGTGAGCTCGTGCAGCTTGGGAGAGCAGGCCGCCAGCACTATCCGGTTCAGACGAAAGCGCTTGATATCCTGCTGGATTTCCTTTTGCCCGGCCTCGGAGCAGGAATAGAGATGGTGGCCGCAGGCCGCCACCCCGGGCAAATCTTGGGCTTGCGCCGCCAGGGCTTCGGGGTCGAAAACCCCGGCGATGTTGAGGCCGCAATGGCAGATATAGAGGCCGATGCGTGGGTTGTCCGTCATAATAGCTATCAGCTTTCAGCCTTCAGCTTTCAGCTTTGAGGAAAGATACCTCAGCCTAAGTCAAGGCTAAAATTATTCATAAAGGCTCAGTGGCACAGGCGGCTCGCCTGTGCCGGCGCAGGCTAAACGACCATGACCCGATTTGGGCCACCCCCAACAATGAAAGCC
>DASWLF010000249.1:0-2937 GCA_036396255.1 Desulfobaccales bacterium | reverse complement strand
AGGACCGTGATCGCCGCCCATGCCATGGCGGCCAACAAAATGGGGCTCCAGGATGAATTCGTCACCATGAGCAAGTACCTGGACGAAGGGGCCAGGCATTTTCGCACCGACATCTGGCTGGAAGCGGACACCGTCTTGGACCTGGGCAATTACCGCCTGCGGATTCTGCACACCCCTGGTCACTGTTCCGGCTGCATCTGCATTTACGAGCCGGACCACGAGCTCCTGTTTACCGGGGACACCGTGCTGGCCGGCGGGACCCTCTCCGGCATCCTGGGGTCGGGCAATATCAGCGACTACATCAAGTCGCTGCAGCGCCTGAGCAGATTGCGGGTGGAGGAGATGTATCCCGGCCATGGCCGGATTTCCACCAACGCCGAGGAAGACTTGGTGAAAGCCCTGGAAAATGCCATCACCTTGATGGAAGAATGCAAAATTCTCTTCGCCACCCTGGATACCAGGTCCACCTATGACCGGTATTTCTCGGCGATCCGCAAGCTTCCCATCACGCCGCCGGGGCCGGTCAAGACTTGACCGGCTATGTGACAAATAATTAATACCAAGTTGACGTCAAAAAGAATATTTCTGTAGGGGCGGACCCGGGTGTCCGCCCAAGAAGGCGCACACTCGGGTGCGCCCTCCGGTAGACATTTCGATTTTTTGACGGCAACTTGGTAAGAAGGGCCCAAGCAAAGCTTGGGCTAAAATTGACGTTCCCAAGCAAGAGCTTGGGAACGAGGGGAATTGAGTCTTAGGCGAACCACAAAGCGCCTGTTAAAAAATCACCGCCGCGGGATATAAACCTCCCGGGGCTTGATGCCGTCGGAGGGGCCGATGAGGCCCTCTTTCTCCATGGTCTCGATCATGCGGGCCGCCCGGTTGTAGCCCACCCGGAGGCGGCGCTGCAGCATGGAGATGGAGGCGTTCCTGATCTCGGCCACCAGCTCCACCGCGTCGGCGTATTTCTCGTCCTTCTCGCCGCTTTCGGCGATCTCCTCCGCCTGCTCCCTAAGCTCGGTGATGCCGGCCTCGTACTCCGGGGCGGCCTGGGCCTTCAGGAACTCCACCACCCGGTTGACCTCCTCGTCCGAGACGTAGGGCCCGTGGATGCGCTTCAGCCGCGAGGTGCCCGGGGGTAGGAACAACAGGTCCCCCATGCCCAGCAGCCGCTCGGCCCCCATGATGTCCAGGATGACCCGGGAGTCGGCCCGGGACGCCACCTGGTAGGAGACCCGGGTGGGAAAGTTGGCCTTGATGAGGCCGGTGATGACGTCCACCGAAGGCCGCTGGGTGGCCACGATGAGGTGGATGCCCGAGGCCCTGGCCTTCTGGGCCAGGCGGATGAGGTACTCTTCCGTGTCCCGGGAGGACACCAGCATCAGGTCCGCCAGCTCGTCGATGATGATGACCAGGTAAGGCAGCGACCGGGGCAGCAGGCCCTCCTCCACCCGGGGGTCCGGCTTCTTGACCCGGGCCTTGACGTTGTAACCCTCGATGTTGCGCACCGCCAGGTCCGAGAGCAGGGCGTAGCGCCGCTCCATCTCCCCCACGGCCCAGTGCAGCGCGATGGTGGCGTCCTTGGGGTTGAAGACCACCGGGTGCAGCAGGTGCGGGATGCCCTCGTAGGTGGAGAGCTCGATGCGCTTGGGGTCGATGAGCAGGAACCGCACTTCGTCGGCCGTGGCCTTGAACAGGATGCTCAGGATCATGGCGTTGAGGCCCACGCTCTTGCCGCTGCCGGTGGCCCCGGCGATGAGCAGGTGGGGCATCTTGGCCAGGTCGGTGATCACCGGCGATCCCATGATGTCCTTGCCCAGGGCCAGGGTGAGGCGGGAGGGGGACTTCTGGTAAGCCGCGTCCGCCAGGAGCTCTCTTAAGGCCACCACCTGGCGCTTGGGGTTGGGCACCTCGATGCCCATGACGCCCTTGCCGGGCACCGGCGCCACGATTCGGATGGACAGGGCTTTCAGCGCCAGGGCCAGGTCGTCGGCCAGGCCCGTCACCTTGCTGATCTTGACCCCGGGGGCCGGCTCCAGCTCGAAGCGGCTCACCACCGGCCCGGTCATGATGGCGGTGACCCGGCCCTCCACCCCGAAGTGGCGCAGGGTGTCCTCCAGCTTCTGGGCCTGGGCCAGCATGGCTCCTTCCTGCACCTGATGGTCCCAGGGAGGCGACGGGTCCAGCAGGTCAAGGGACGGCCGGATGAAGGCTCCCGGGGCTGCACTTTTCCGGGACCTGGGGGCCGCGGCGCCTTCGGCTTCCGGGGCTGGCGGCGGCGGCCCGGTGACCAGGGGCAGCCCGGGCTGCTCCCCTCCCGCCTTGGTGATTACCGGGCGCTCGGGAGCCGCCCGGCGGTGGCGGTGGGGCGGTGAGACCGGCGCCTGTTCCCGGCGCCGCCCCAGCCGCCAGAGGCGCCGGGCCGCCTCCGCCAGGCGCGCCCCCAGGCCCACGTAAGAGAGGCGGGTGGCTCCCATGAAGCTGATGAGCAGGATAAGGCCCAGGGCCAGGAAGGCGCCGGAAGGGTTGAAGCCGGCAAGCAAAGCGCCCGCCAGCAGACCTCCCAGTTTGCCGCCGCCGGAGATGCCGCAGCCGCCCCAATACAACAGCGGCCAGCTTAGGGAGAGGAGGCCGGCGGAAGCCAGAAAGACCCCCAGGGCGGCCAGGGTCTGGGTCCAGCCCAGGTCCTCCAGCCCCTGGCAGTGGGACTGCCAGGCCAGGCCCAGGAGCAGCAGGGGGGCCCAGAAAGCCGCCAACCCCAGGGACCGGATGGCGTAAGCGCCCACCAGGGCCCCGGCCTTGCCCCCGGCGTTGCGCACCCCGGCGAAGCCCCAGGTGTCCACCAGACCCTGGGGGTCCTGCACCGAGTAGGTCCACAAGGCCAGGAAGCAGAACAGGGCCAGGCCCAGGAGCAGCAGGGCGGCCATCTCCTGGCCCAAC
>DASWLF010000248.1:0-2774 GCA_036396255.1 Desulfobaccales bacterium | reverse complement strand
GGGGAGGGAGTAAGGGCACTTACGAAAAAGCCCTTAGCCCCCTCCCCGCAACTCATTTCCCTGCCCCCAGCTCCTTCGCCCGCGCCGCGGCTGCGGCCACGGCGCTGATCACCAGGCCCCGGAAGCCCCCCTGTTCCAGGACGTGCAGGCCTTCGATGGTGGTGCCCCCCGGCGAGGCCACCAGGTCCTTGAGTTCGCCGGGGTGGAGCTCCTCTTCCAGGCAGAGTCGGGCCGCGCCCAGGACGGTCTGCACCGCCATGCTGTGGGCCAGGGTCCGGGGCAGTCCGGCCTTGACGCCGCCGTCGGCCAGGGCCTCGATGAACAGGGCGACGAAGGCCACGCCGCTGGCGCTCAGGGCCGTGACCGCGTCCATCAGCCGCTCCTCCACCACCGCCGCCTGGCCCACGGCCTGGAACAGTTCCAGGGCCAGGTCCACGTCATCCGGGGCGGCGCGGCGCCCCGGGGCCAGGCAGGTGATGCCCGCGCCCACGATGGCCGGGGTGTTGGGCATGGCCCGAATCACCCGGGATTCCGGCAAGGCCGCCTCCAGGATCGCCAGGGGCACCCCCGCGGCAATGGAGATGATCAGGTGCCCGGGGCGGGCAAACTCCTTGACCCCGGCCAGCACCGGGCTCAGCAACTGGGGTTTGATCGCCAGCACCACCACCTGGGCGTGCATCACTTCGGGGTTGTCCAGGGCGGCCTCAACTCCCAGCTTGGCCATTGCCGCCTGCCGGGCCGCGTCCGGGTCATAAAAAATCAGGTTCTCCCGGGCCACCTGGCCGCCGGCCAGCAGTCCCCGCACGATGGCCCCGCCCATGTTGCCGGCGCCGATTAAACCCAATTTCACTCCTGCCAGCCGCCCCCTGCCCTCTTCTGTCATTGACCTGCTCCATCTCAAATCATAATATGTATCCGACCATATTTTGGCACACTTGCTTGCCTCAATGCATTGAAAAATTGCTAAAATTGGTTTAACCCACCGCGAGTCGTTGCGAGGCTGAGATGATTATGGGCCATCCCGGGGGCCGCCACCGGATAAAGATAGCTCTTTTCCTGCTCTTCATAGCATCCTTGCTGGCGCCCGCAGCCCGGGGCGATTCAGGCCCGCTGCCGGCCCGGGATTGGAACCCCCAAAACCTTAAGCGGCTGGAGGCCCTGCCACCGAATCCCCTGACCTTTGCGGTTCTGGGGGACAGTCGCGATAATCCCGCGGTCTTCCAGGGTTTGTTGCGGCAAGTGGCCCGGGACCCGGGCATTCAGTTCGTCATCCACCTGGGCGACATGGTGGCTGAAGGCGACCTTAGGCGATACCGGGGCTTCTTCCAATCATTGCGGCCAGGCCTCAAGATGCCGCTCCTGGCGGTGATCGGCAACCATGAGCTCCATGGAGATCCCGGCGGCAAACTGTACGCGGAAATTTATGGGCCCAGGTACTTCTCTTTTCAGCTCCAGGGCAATTACTTCATTATGTTGGACGACGCCGCCAAAACCGGGGTGGATGAGGAGCAGTGGCGCTGGCTGACGGCGGAATTGCAGAAAGCCCAGGCTTACCGAACCCGCCTGGTGTTTCTGCACGTGCCGCTCTTCGACCCCCGGGGCGGCGAACACCACCACTGCCTGCCGCCGGAGAGCGGCCGCCGGCTGGCCGCCCTGTTCAAGGAGTACAAGGTCACCCGCATCTTCGCGGCCCATATCCACAGCTATTTTGACGGCGCCTGGGACGGGGTGCCCTACGCCATCACCGCTGGGGCGGGGGCCAAACTTTACGGCGACGACCCCCGGCATTTCTTCCATCACTACCTGAAGGTCTTCATTAAAGGAGACCGGGTGCAAATCCAGGTCCGGGCCCTGGGACCGCAAGGAGGGCAATAAGACATGACGAGCCTTGAAAACCGGCCAATTCTGGCCCTGACCATGGGGGACCCGGTGGGAGTGGGACCGGAGATCATGGTCAAGGCCCTCTCCGACGCCCGCATCTACCAGGTGTGCCGCCCCCTGGTCCTCGGCGACCTTCCCGCCCTGGACCGGGCCCGCTTGCTGCTGGACCCGGCCCTCAAGATCCGCCTGGCGGACCGCCCCGAGGCGGGCCGCTACCGGCTGGGGACCATGGACCTCATGGCCCTGTCCCAGTTGAGCCCCAAGGACCTGGAGTATGGCCATCCCACCCCGGCCAGCGGCGCGGCCATGGTGTCCTATATTTTGACCGCCATTGATTTGGCCCTGGCGCGCCTGGTGGCCGGCCTGGTCACCGGCCCCATCAGCAAGCTCTCCATGAACCTCTCGGGCTACGCCTACCCCGGCCACACCGAGATGCTGGCGGAGAAGACCGGCGGCTCAGAGGTGGCCATGATGCTGGCCGGGGGTGATTTCCGGGTGGTCCTGGCCACCACCCACTGCGCCCTGGCCGAGGTCCCCCGGCGTTTGACTGAAGCAGGGCTATTCCGTCTGTTCCAGCTCACCTGCCAGGCCCTGGACCGGGATTTCGGCCTGGCGGGAGCGCGCCTGGGGGTGGCGGCCCTCAACCCCCATGCCGGCGAGGGCGGCATGTTCGGCCGGGAGGAAGAGGAAATCATCGCCCCCGCGGTGCGCCGGGCCCAGGAAGCGGGCCTGCCGGTGGACGGCCCCTTCCCTGCCGACACCCTGTTCTGGCGCCACCGCCAGGGGGAATTCGCCGCCATCGTCTGCATGTACCACGACCAGGGGCTCATCCCCTTGAAAATCCTGCACTTTATGAACTCGGTGAACGTCACCCTGGGACTGCCCATCATCCG
>DASWLF010000247.1:0-5390 GCA_036396255.1 Desulfobaccales bacterium | reverse complement strand
CCCCGTAATCGACATTAATCTTGGGCACCCGGACGAATTCACTATAACCGCCGGGATCGTAGTTGCCTGAATGCAGCGTATCGCAGGCGGTATGATTGTCGTCCCGGCAATATTTGCAGTCATTGCACGGCACATGATGGCTGACAAAGACTCGCTGGCCTGGTTGGTATTTGTCCGATTTCGACTCAACGATGTCGCCGGCGATCTCATGGCCCAGAATCCGGGGGGCCTTTTGAATCCGGTACCATTCCATGACATCCGTGCCGCAGATACCGCTGGCCCGGACCCTTACCAGAATCTCCCCCGGCCCGATCTTGGGCGTGGGAAGTTCCTCCAGGCGGATATCGTTATTGTTGTAGTATTTGGCGACCAGCATGGGGTTAAAGGGAGTTCAAGGTTCAAGGTTCAAAAAAGCAAAGCTTTTAACTTTGAACTTCGAACTTTGAACATTGAACCGTTTATTTTTTCCCTTTGGCCTTATTGAGAATCTCGTGAGCCTGCTTGACGGTGGCATTTTCATGGACAATGGCCCTTAAGGCTTTGGCCATGGCCACCGGGTGGGGACTCTGCCAGACATTTCTCCCGAGATTGATGCCGACCGCCCCCTTCTGGATGCCGTCGGAAACAAATTCCAGCACCTCCAGTTCGGTCTCGCACTTGGGCCCCCCGGCCATAATGACCGGCACCGGACAGCCCTCCACGACCTTATCAAAATGTTCCTCACACCAATAAGTCTTCACCACTTTGGCGCCCAGTTCCGCCACGATGCGACAGCTCAAGGCCAGATAACGGGGCTCCCGTTTCTCCATTTCCCGGCCTACGGCGGTAATCGCCATCACCGGGATGCCATAACCTTCGCAGGCGTTGACCAGGGTGGCCAGGTTCTTCAGGGTCTCCCGTTCATAATCACTGCCGATAAAGACCGAGATCCCCACGGCCGCGGCGTTCAAGCGGATAATCTCTTCAATGGAGGTGGTGAGTTCCTCATTGGCCAAATCCTTGCCCACCATGCTGGTACAGCCGGATACTCTGAGGACAATGGGTTTACTGCTGATGGGATCTATGGCCGCCCGCAATACCCCGCGGGTGCAAAAGATGGCGTCCGCATAAGGAAGAAGCGGTTTTATCGTCTCCCCCGGCTTCTCCAGACCCCGGGTGGGCCCTTGAAAATAGCCATGATCAATGGGCATAAAGAAACATCTGCCATTGGGCATAAGTTGGCTTAAGCGATTTTTCATTCCCCAATCCATCGTCATATCTCCTATCTCTGGGCCATTGTTAAACTAACCATTCCATCAAATTGTCATTCTGACCGTAGCCAAGAATCTCGCATTTTCAACGGGTTTAGATCCTTGGCTGCGCTCAGGATGACAAGAAGGCCATCTTCCAACAGCCGGTCAGGCGAAAGCGGTTTTTTCCCCTGGCCCCTGACCCCTGGTCCCTGCTCTTATCTCTTCCCCGGGGGCAGGCTGCGGAGGCGCTCGATTTCGGCCTGCTCCAGTTCGATGAATTCTTCCGGGGGATAGTCCATGCGGAGGGCCCGGGTGACCCGGTGAATGGAGATCATCAGGGGCGGCCCCGCATACATGTTTTCCCAGGTGATGTGCACCGTCTCCGTTTCCTCCTCCAGGTGCACGCCGCGCCAGGTCCCGAAGACTTGGTCGAACTCCAGTTCGTAAAGTTCCTCCCAGGCCTGATTCAGGAGCTCGATGACTTCGGCTTCGGGAACACGCCGATCCCAATAATAGAGCGAATAATCTTTCATGGAAGTTTCCAGTGAGGCGAAAAGATAGGGGCGCCGGCAGGTCCGGCGCCCCCGGTCAGATGTTAGTTTATCCTACTTTTTCTTTTCTTGGAAGAACTTACAGTCCTTGGGAGCGGTGAAGGCCCCGGGACGCGCTTCCTTGAAAATGCCCAGCAGGAAAGGATATTCAATGGCCCGGCAGTGCCCAAACAATACCTTGGACACCTGCGGGTCGTAGGTGTATTTAAAGGACTTGCAATCATCACAGAGAATTTGCGCCATATTGAAGATTCCTCCTATCTTCCGAAGTTACTCAGCCGCTACCAGGATTTGCCGTACTTGCGCTGGGCGGTGATGCGTTTCCAGGCGCTCCCGTCCAGGTCTTCCGGGGTGAGCTGGGTGCAGGCGCAGAGTTTACCCCGGGCCGAGACGGTGCAATTCTTGGGCTTGCCCAAGAAGGTGACGTTGGCAAAGGGCGGCGGCGAAGTTTTGCCTTCCCCGGAGAGGGGTTTGAGGTCCTTGGTCTCCGCGTAACCCGGCAGGATGAAATCCGTGCCCCGGCCCGCTTCCGGCTCCACCACCCGCTGGCCGTTTTCCCATTCCGCGTAATACAGGGCGTCACAGCCGGCGCACTTGAAGTTACCTGAGTAATCCCAGTAGCTGTAAGGATCCAGGAAGTTGCGGGTTTCGCATTTCTTGCAATCATAAAACAACGATACTTTGAATTCAGTCATATCGAGTCATTCCTCCCTTTATGGATAGAGGTTGGCTCCGGGAGGCCGGCAAGGGAACCCGGCCCCACCGCGCTCCCGTTAGATGATTTCCTTGGCTTCAAACTCCCGGATCTGGTCCGAACTGAAGCCGCAGACCCGCTGGTAGATCTCTTCGTTGTCGCAGCCCACCGGGCGGTGCACGTGCTTCAAGCGCGGTGGGGACTCACTCATCTTGTACATGGTTTTTTGGGTGAAGACGTCGCCGTAGTACGGGTCGTCGTACCAGCCCAGGGAGCCCCGCTCCAGGAAGTGCTCGCAGTTGGCCGCTTCCCGGATGGTGAGCAGGGGCTGGGAGATGATGCCGTTTAGACTGAAGATGCGGTTGGCTTCTTCCTTGGTTTTGTCTTTCAGGAACTCCTCGATGGCCGGATAGATCTCTTCCTGGGCCTTGGCTTCCACCCGATCAGCGTGGGTGGCGTACTTCTTGGCTAGGTCGGCACGGCCGATAAGGTTCATCAGTTTGGCGAAATCTTCGTCAGTGTAAGCCTGGACGCAGATGTAGCCCTCTTCCTTCTCCGCCGGATGGTCGGAATGCGGATAAGTTGACAGGCCGCATTTGCAGATGCCATTGACGCAGATCTCGGTGTCCCAGTTGCCCCAGCGCATCCGGACGATGCCGGTGCGGCCCCACAGGGGCAGGCCGTATTCGGTGTAGCGGGTGGAACCCTGCACCTGGGAGCATTCGAAGTAGTTGCCCAGGTTGGACACCGTGTCCCGCCAGTAGAGGCCCGCCAGCATGGCGGTGGACACCAGCATGCCGATGGAGTAGTCCATGATCCAGGTGGTGTGTTTGCTGGGGAAGCCCGCGGCGGCGCCGGCCCGGTGGCCGGTGAAGGAGAACACGCCGCCCTTGGCTTGGCCCAGGATGTCGTAGGAGGCCCAGTTCCGGCCGGGGCCGAAGCCGCCGAAGCCGCCGCACCAGGCCAGGACGATGCGGGGGTTCACCTCTTTGCAGGCGCCGTACCCGATCTTCCAGCGGTCGAAGGTGCCGGGCCGGTAGTTCCAGACCATGAAGTCGGACTTCTGCACCAGGCCGTAAAAGATTTCCTTGGCTTCCGGTTTGCGGTAGTCCAGGGTGACGTGGTATTCATTGTGGTTGGCGCCCTGGAAGGCCGGCGACGTGCCGCGGCCCGGGTTCCACCGGGATACGGGGTAGAACCACGACTCGTTGTAGGGCGAGCAGTGGCGCATGGGCTCACCCAGGCGGGGCACCTCGATCTTGATGACCTCCGCTCCCAGCTCACCTAAATAAGCCGCGGCGGCCGGGCCCAGGATGTACTGGGTGCAGGACAGTCCCCGATAGCCCTTCAGGCATTCGGGTTTCTCTGCCAGCGTGTCTTTGTTGAATATGGTCTTACAATATTCCTCAAAGGGTAGTTTATCCAGGTGTTCGGTCATATTTCCTAACCCCCTATATTAGATGAGCCCTTTTTCATACAGCTCATTCAGCTTGGCGGTGTCGAAGCCAAGAAGTTTGCGGAAGACATCGCTGTTGTCATAGCCCACCGGGCGACCCAGGTCTTTGACCCGGCCCGGAGTCCGGTGGCCGTAGAACACGGAGCCGCAGAACAGCACCTTGCCGTAATGCGACGTGTCGATGGCTCGCACCATGCCCCGGTACTTGTAGTGGGGCTCTTCCGCCACTTCGTCCAGGAAGGAGACGCCGCCCGCGGCCACTTCCTCCTCCAACAGCTTGGCCCGGCACTCTTCCCGGGTCCAGTCCTTCATCCAGTCGGTGAGGCAGACCAGGGTTTTGACCTGCTGGTCGTGGCCGACCCGGTCGATGACCACCCGCAGGGTGGGCTCGTCCAGGATCATGTCTTCCAGCTCGGGGCGGTCCTTGCCCACGGTCTTCCAGATGCGGTACCACAGCCGGTCATGGCCGCCGCCCACCATCATGTAGCCGTCTTTGCAGGGGTTCACCGAGTAGATGTTGATGGCCAGGTCCCAGTTGCCGTACCGGGGTTTGGAGGAGCCGTCCATGCCGTACCAACCCCAGGCATAGTCATGGATGCGGGCGTGGGCTTCCGACGAGGTCACCTCAATGAACTGGCCTTTCCCGGATGCCTTATCCCGGTAGATCAGGGCCGCGATGGTGCCGTGGGCCGTCAGGTTGCCGCACAGGATATCGTCAGACCGTTCGCCGGACCGGATGGGGGTGCCGCCGAAGGCCTTGGGCAGTCCGGTGGCATGACACCAGCCGGAGGCGCAGGGGGAGGAGGGATAGATCTCGCCCGGCTTGTCCTTCAAGGTGCCCCACTGGCCCTTCTGGCCGTTCCAGACATAGATCAGGCGGGGGTTGATCTTGGAGAGCTGGCGGTAGCCGATGCCCCAGGCGTCGAACTGCCCGGGGGGGTAGTTCTCGATGAGCACATCCGCATGAACAACCAGCTTTTTCAGGATTTCCCGGCCATCTTCCTTGGTCAGGTCCAGGGTGATGGACTGCTTGTTGCGGCACTCATGCAGGAAGGTGCCGCCGCACAGATCGCCGTTGATGTTGTCTTTGAACATGTAGCGCTTGCGGCCGAAAGCCACCAGCTTCCGGAGGGGGGAGCCGCCCGGCGGTTCCACCATGATGACGTTGGCCCCCAGTTCGCCCAGGTAGCCACCGGCCTGCGCGGAGTTGGCCTGGAAACCACCGTGGCCGCACTCCAGCACCCGCACTTTGCCCAGGGCCTCAGGTTTGGCCATCTCGTGCTTGGGATGGAGCCAGCCCTCAAAGATGGTGGAGATTTCCCGAGAAGCCTCGGTGCAGATTTTCGGGTCGTAGACTTCTTCAAAAGTCGGGATCGGGGTTAGAGGCCACAGTAACGGTGCTTCTTGAACCTCTTTTTTCAGATCGGACATTCAGATTCCTCCTTCATTAACAGTTG
>DASWLF010000246.1:0-3424 GCA_036396255.1 Desulfobaccales bacterium | reverse complement strand
TGCAGCATTCGGCTGCCCCTCTCTGGCCTTTCTGTTCCTCCCCCATTTAGTCGAGAACCTCAACCCCCCTCTTCTTACCCGGATAGCCGTCGGCGGTTTGGGAAGCGCTGCCCGCACCATTACCGGGCCGCCGCCGCGCCGGTACTTCATAGCAATATGCCTGCAAACCAATAAGTTATTTCCATTGTAGGGGGAGCGGGTATCCGCCCACCGGGGGCGCACCCTCAGGTGCGCCCCGACGGTCTAATTATTGGTGGCAGTCACTACTCCCATGATGGCAACGGGTTACCAGACAAAGCGAGACTATTGAAAAAATATACAATATTAGAAATCTTTCGGAAGGCGGCCAGAGACGGCCGCCCTACCTCCTTGATTTTTCCGGTAGGGCGGGCCTCCGTGCCCGCCTTTTTAGCCCTTTGCGGTTATTTTGCAGAGGTCTCAAAGCCTGAAATAAAAGCTTCCCCCTTCCGGAGCCGCCAGTCTGCCGATGATTTTCGGGGCTGGCGGACTCGTCCGTGGAGCCAGCCCCCAGACTTACTGTCCCCCAGGTAATCAGTCCCTATACTTACCAGGTTTTCCCCCAAGCTTTCCGGTTCTGAACCGGTAAATTTCATGGCACGGATTGTGCTGTTTAAGGAGGCGAGAGGCCTTCTTTTCTCTAAATGATGGGTTTTCGAATCAGAATGGGGGCAGGCAAGGCTCGGGTAGAAAGAATTAGCCAAGCCGGCAAGGCTGGCTGAAAATTGGGAGCAAGATTATGAAAAAATTGTTTTTCATGGGATTGTTGTTGCTGATCCTGGGGTCCATGGGGGGTAAAGCCGAAGCCTGGGTCTTTGTGCCCGATGGGGGGGACACCGGCTGGCAAACTTATGTTTATAACCCGGGGCCCGGCAGTTTCAGCGGCACCGCCGGTTTTGTGGTGAGCAATGTCATCGACAACAGCGCCTATTCGGAACTGCTCCTGGACAACTTGAGCCATGGGGGCGGCGGGACCAACCGTGGCTTTGAACTGGGTGATTACAGCAGCTTTGAACTCCTGGGTACCAGTGATGGAATGGCCACCTCTCTACCCGTCACCGCCATAAGCTATAACGTCTACCAGCCGGTTCAGGGCGATTACCTGTCGTACCAGCGCGCCCTGGCGGACGGCGCCAGCACCGCGGCTTTTTTCAATGCCAATGGCCAGGCCGGCACCGTGGGTTCCATCCTGGAAACTGCCATTTCCCTGGCCCCAGGGGAAAGTCTGTCTTTCAGCTGGGCTTTCCTGGGGAATGATGTAAGCCCCTGGAATGATTTCTCCCTCTTTTATGTGAAGAATCAAGGAGGCGCCATCGTTTTTTCCGATGGTCTGGGGCAGATAGGCTCCGCGTTGCCCGTTCCCGCCCCTTCCACCTTGCTCCTTTTTGCCTCCGGATTGCTGGGTCTTTTGGGATTGGGGACGAGGTCCAAAAGAAAATAACCTGAACCTGATGGCCGGAAAACTTACCTTACCCCAGCGGGGATTAGCTAGCGGGAAAGGGCCAGAAATATGCCTGCAAATCTAAGGGGATCATTATCCGGCGATCTTAATCCCCCAATGCCGCATGGGGAATAGGCGGGTGAAAGGTTTTTGGGCTTTGCGGTTAAAGGGAATCGTCGCCGGTCTCTTTTCCCAGGCTGTCCATGGCTTCATCCACTAACTGGTCCATCTCTCCGGGGGAGTCCTCTCCCAATTCCTGCCCCATCTTTTTGAGCATCCGGGCCATGCTCTTGGGGTCGCTTTCGTCCACCCCGGACCATTGCGCCTGGTCCGCCAGGCGTTCCATGCGAGTTTCCTCGGAAAGGCGGACATGCACCCGAGAGAGGATCCGCTCCAGGGATTGTCCGCCGCAACGTTGGCAGACCGGAACGAAGGTCTCTTTGGGATTCATGACCAGAAAACTGGAGATGCGGCGGCACTCCTGGCACCGATATTCATAGATGGGCATGGCGGCGCACCTCACACCTCTCTCTGGCGACCAGAACCGCAGCGGCACCATTTACTTCAGTTGAACTGCCGCTCACTTCCTCGGGAACTGCATCCCCCAACCGTCAATTCTGCACCTTGATCCGCATCTTTTCCAGGCGGGTTACCTGACGTCTCACTTCGCTGTAACGCAGATCGGAGGGGGACAAGGAACTCAAGGCTTTTCGGAAGTGAAACAGGGCCGTGTGGTAGGCCTTGGTCTTAAGACTGTAATAACCCAAGTAATAATGGGCCAGGCCCAATTGCCCCTTCTCTCCGTACAAGGTCCCCAGATTGTAATAAACCTCGCTGAAGGTGGGGTTGAGCTGGTGCACCTTTTCGAAGAGGGGCAAGGCCCGGTCCGTCTGTTTGCGTTCCAGATAGATCCGGCCCAGGTAGTAGAGAATCACGTCATCCTGGGGGGTGCGCTGGGAGAGTCCTTCCAGCAACTTTTGCGCTTCCGGGTAGCGGTTGCGGTTGAAATAATAGATGGCCAGGTCCCGTTGGATCAGAGCATTCCCGGGACTCAGTCTCAAAGCCTCATTAAACTCCCCCAGGGCCTGGTCGGTTTGCTCCAGTTTAGCCAGGGCCAGGGCCTTGCCGTAATGAATGGCCGGGTCTTGCGGATTCCGGGCGCTATCCTGGGTCATCCGCCGCAAAAGTTGATGTGGGTTGGCGCAGGCCGCTTCCACCCGGAGGGCGAAGTATTGGTAATCCGAGCTGTTCAGGCCCTGGGGGAGGTTGCCCTGATACCTGCTCAACTGGTTGGAGAGCTCCACCAGCCGGCTGTCCACATCCGGGTGGGTGCTCAGGTAGACGGGGATCTTGCTCCCCTCAAACCAGCGTTGCTTGCCCATCTTGCTGAAGATGCTCGTCATATCCCGGGGGTTGTAGCCGGCTTTCACCATCCATTTGAATCCCAGGCTGTCGGCTTCCCGCTCATAGTCCCGGCTGTACTTCAGCATGGCGCTTTCCCCCGCCGCCATGCTGCCCACCAGCAAAGGCTGGGCCATGGCACCTCCCAGAAATATGGAGGCCATGCCGGCAATCAGGGTGGCGATGCTGGCGACCCGGGCTTTTTCCATGGTCTTGGACATGTGCCGGGCGTAGACATGGGAGATTTCGTGGGCCAGAACTGCCGCCAGTTCCCCTTCCCGTTCCGTCTGCCGGACCATGCCGGTGGTAATAAAGACGTAGCCCCCTGGCACCGCAAAGGCGTTCATGGTCGGGTCGTCAATGATAAAAAAGCGGTACTTGAAGGGCTGGGGCCCCAACTGCGTCACCAGCCTTTGCCCCAGGCGGTTGAGGTAAGACGTGAGAAACGGGTCCTCCACCAGGGGAATAAACTGCTGGATTTGCATGAGAAACTCTTCGCCAATCTGTTTCTCTTTCTCCACCGTCAACCCGCCGGCAAATTGCTCCAGAAAGGCCCAGGAAGAC
>DASWLF010000245.1:0-2156 GCA_036396255.1 Desulfobaccales bacterium | reverse complement strand
CCAGTTGATCTTTTCCACGAGTTCCTGTTTTTTATCTTCGATCTCCATCTTGGCCTTGCTCCAGTCGGCCGGACATTCCGTCATGAGCCGGTCGATTCTCCGGCTCAGATCACCCACCAGGATATGGAGTTCCGAGGTCTGGGGCCTGATTTTGGCCCTGGCTTCCACGGGCATCTGGTCGATGACCCGGAGGATGTCGTAAATCCGGGCTTTCATGCCGGTCAACTCCGAATACATTGACTCACAGTAATATTTTATATCCATATTGGGAAACCCCTTTGTTCCCTTGTGATATATTAAATTTAGCTCTGCGCAAGCACTTTGTCAATGGCGCCTATCAGCGGTATCGCTTGGTCGCAAGCAATGGGCTCGTGAAGGTTTTTGCACAGGCGGGACGCCTGTGCCACTATTTTTTACTTAAGGGATTGGGGGTGGGGGTTTGGGGGAGTTTTTTGTATTTTTTGTAAGTGAAAGGGCGTGGGCCTTTAGCCCCCTCCCCCAACTGCCCCGCGCCCTGCGGGCTGGCCAGGGGTCGCAGGCACCTGGCCAAGTCTCGGTTTTAAGCAACTATCTTTGTAGGGCGCGTTCCACGCGCCATTCTTGGTGCGTAAAACGCACCCTACGAAAACTTTTCTCCTCTTATGGGGTTTGGGGGAGGGATTGTAAGTGGCCGTCGGCCCTTTGCCCCTCCCCCAACTGCTCCCCGAGCGGGCTCGGGGTAAGGGGCAAGGGCCGATTGGCCCTTGCCCCTTAATCCTAAAAGCGTGTATGATATAATTTGCCATGACTCCCAAGCGTCCGGTTTACCCCTTTGCCGCCCTGGTGGGCCAGGAGCGGTTGAAAAAAGCGTTGATCCTCAACGCGGTGAATCCCCTCATCGCCGGGGTATTGATCCGGGGGGAGAAGGGCACGGCCAAGTCCACCGCGGCCCGGGGCTTGGCGGAGTTGTTGCCTCCCATCGCCATGGTGGCGGGCTGTCCGTTCCACTGCCATCCGGAGCAGCTTGAGTTGATGTGCGACTCATGCCGGCGGCGCCGTGAGGCGGGCGAGGTGCTGCCCCGCCGGGACCGCCCTATGGCGGTGGTGGACCTGCCGTTGGGGACCACGGAAGACCGCCTCCTGGGCACCATTGATTTGGAGAAGGCCATCAAGAGCGGCGAGAAGCATTTTGAGCCGGGTTTGCTGGCCGCGGCCAACCGGGGTATTTTGTACGTGGACGAAGTGAATCTGCTGGACGACCACCTGGTGGACGTGCTGCTGGACGCGGCGGCCATGGGGGTCAACGTGGTGGAGCGGGAGGGCATCTCCTTCGCCCACCCGGCCCTTTTCATCCTGGTGGGGACCATGAACCCCGAGGAAGGGGAGCTGCGGCCCCAGCTGTTGGACCGCTTCGGGCTGTGCGTGGAGGTAACCGGCCTCCATAATCTCCCGGCCCGCATGGATGTGGTGACCCGCCGCCTGGCCTTCGAGGCGGACCCCGAGGGGTTCGCGGCCCAGTGGCTCCGGGACCAGGAGGTCATCCGCCAGGCCATCCTGGCGGCCCGGCAGCGGCTGCCGCAGGTCCGCTATGCGGATGACATCCTGCGCCTCATCACCCTCATCTGTCTGGACCAGGGGGTGGACGGCCACCGGGCCGACATTTACATGCTGAAGGTGGCCCAGACCCTGGCGGCCTATCGGGGCCGGGAGGAAGTACGCGACAACGACGTGCGGGAAGCCGCGGAGCTGGTGCTGCCGCACCGCCTCCGGCGCAAGCCCTTCAGCGAGTCCGAGATGGATGAGAATAAGCTGGAGGAGAGTTTCCGCAAGCATCAGGAGGAAATGGCGCCGCGACGGGCCGGGGAGCCCGGGCCCCCACCGGGGGGTTCATCGCCGGACGGGGAGGAAGTGGCTCTCATCGACGAGGCCTCGGTGGCGCCGGGGGCCACCTTTGCGGTGAGGCCCCTGGACCTGCCCCCGGACCGCCAGAGCCAGAAAGCGCCGGGCAGCCGCACCCGGGCCCGCTCGGAGGACCGCGGCGGGCGCTACGTGCGCCCCACCGTGCACCAGTCCGTGGCGGGCGACCTGGCTATCGACGCCACCCTGCGGGCCGCGGCCCCGTACCAGTCCCTGCGGGAGAAGGGGAACCTGGCCCTGGCCATCTCGGACCCGGACCT
>DASWLF010000244.1:0-20013 GCA_036396255.1 Desulfobaccales bacterium | reverse complement strand
AATGCTGGAGGTGGGTAGCTCCGACTCCGCAATGATCCGGATGATCTCTTCCACCGTAAACCGAGACTGCCGCATGAAGGTCTCTCCTGCTTTCGAGGCCTCTCATTATAACAGTCTCATTTTTGGGGAGCACCTCAATCTGTCTCCCCCTCCCCGAAATACCAGGATTCAGTCGGGGTAAAGGGCATAATCATATAATTATTTTGGTAGCCGCCGGCGGTAGCCGGCGCGGCACCGGCGAGATTCCGAGGCCAGCCCAAAAGTTGTCAGGAAAATATGCCCCCGGTCGTAACTCGGAAAAAACGCCTTCGCCATCAATTGGTTTGGGGAAACTACGGCCTGGCTCTAGGGCAAGATACAACAAAAGGCGGCGGCCTGCCAGTAAAATAGGGGGATTAAGGGGTGTAAGGTTTCGGGAGATAACCGCGGGCCCGGCCCCGGACGGCGGCAGGGTCTATCCGGAGGCATCCTTGCGGCTAGCGGCCGGGGTCTTCTTTTTCTTGGCCTTGTGCTTGGCAGCCGCTTTCTCCTTTTTGGCGGGGGGCGCGGCGGCCTTGGCCGTCTTCACCTGGGCGCCGGCGGCTTTGCGCACCTTGGGTTTGGGCGCCGGCCGGGGCTTGGGCCCGTTCTTCTCCGGGGCCACCTGCATGGGCGGCGTCTCCGGGTGCAGCAGGGCATAGGCGGGCTTATCCCCAGGGCCCTGATCCTTGACGACAGGATATTCCACCCGGTCCACCTTATCGAGCCAACCCTCGGCCCACACGGTGCCCAGAAACCCGGAAAGTTTCAGGTTGGGGTTCTGCTGGCCGGGAAAAGCGGTGAGGTAGAGAAGCAGGGCTAACCCGGCCCCGGTGCTGCCCAGCACCGCCAGCCAGCCAACCCCGCGCCCCCGGTGGCGCCCCCTCAGATACCCGCCCCTTCTCCGGGACATGCCGTAAATCAGGGCGTATATCCCATAGGCCCACAGTATCACCGCTAAGGTTGGTAGCACCAATTCTCCTTGATGGCAGGTTGTCAAAGGATAACCCTAATGATTTTTTGAAGTCAACCCATTTTCTTCAGCCTCACTCCCAGGGGCTTTGCCGTATGTCATTTTATTGACACAGGGGCGGATTTGTTGTAGGGTAGTTTAACCATGGGAGATTCTTTATGAAACGGGATCGGGGCGCAATTCTGGTCATCGACGACGATGCCGCGGTCCGGCAGGGTATGCAAGAAATCCTGGAGGCCGAAGGGCACCGGGTCACCGCCGCGGCAGACGGCGAAACGGGCCTGGCTCTCCTGAAGGACCAGGCCTTCGACCTGGTGTTGTCCGACCTGGCCCTGCCCGGCCTGGGGGGGATGGATATCCTGGCCTATCTGGTTAAGGAGCAGCCCCAGTGCCCCTGCATCATCATCACCGGCTTCGGCACCATCTCCAACGCGGTGGCCGCCATGCGCCAGGGCGCCTATGATTATCTCACCAAAGCGGTGGACCCCAGCGAATTGCGCCTGGTAGTGGCCCGGGCCCTGGAGCACAGCCGCCTGAAACGGGAAAACATCCAGCTCAAAAAGCAGTTGCACCGGCGTCACGCCTTCGCCAACATGGTGGGGGACAGCGAGGCCATTACCCGGGTCTTCGACCTCATCCGCAAGGTGGCGGACACCGACAGCACCGTGTTGCTCCTGGGGGAATCGGGCACCGGCAAAGAGCTCATCACCCACGCCATCCATTTCAACAGCGCCCGGCGGGACGGTCCCCTCATCCCGGTGAACTGCGCCGCCATCCCGGAAGAGCTGCTGGAGAGCGAGCTCTTCGGCCACGAGCGCGGGGCCTTCACCCACGCGGTGCGCACCCGCATGGGCCGGTTCGAGCAAGCCGACGGCGGCACCATCTTTCTGGACGAAATCTCGGAGATGAGCCCCGGCCTCCAGGGAAAAATCCTCAGGGTCCTGCAGGATCGCTCCTTTGAGCGCATCGGTGGGGTCAAGACCATCCGGGTGGACATTCGGGTGATCGCCGCCACCAACCGGGACCTGGAGGAGCTGGTGCGCCTGAACCGGTTCCGGGAAGACCTGTACTACCGCCTCAACGTCATTCCCATCCGGGTGCCGCCCCTGAGGGAGCGGACCACCGACATCCCCCTGCTGGCGCGACACTTCCTGCAGGAGTTCAGCCGGAGTCAGAAAAAGCCCTTGAAGCGCCTGAGCCCGGCGGCTTTGGACCTTTTGGGCCAGTACCCCTGGCCCGGCAACGTCCGGGAGCTGGAGAACCTCATGGAGCGCCTGGTCATCCTGACCGAAGGCGAACTCCTGGACGTCCTCGATTTGCCGGAAAAATTTCAGCGCCTCAGCCTGCCGCTCCCGGAGGCGGCGGCGGATTTTCCGGAGCGGGGCCTCCACCTCACCGCAGCGGTGCAGGCCTTCGAGCGGGGACTCATTCTCAAGGCCCTGGAGCGGACCAATTGGGTGAAGAGCCGGGCCGCGGCCCTGCTCCACCTCAACCGCACCACCCTGTTGGAGAAGATGAAAAAACAGGGCGTCCCCGCCACCCTCCCCTTCATCCCCCCGTCGGAAAAACCCTCCTGACCCGGCGGCGCGGCATTGCCCTTTATGAACGCACGCTTTAGCATGCCCGCGAAGAAGTTGTGGGCCCGGTCCAAATGTGCTAAGTTTTCCGCAAACCTACTGGAGGAGACTCTATGGCGGAACCTTTTCCTCTGAACCGGCGGCAAGCCATCCTGGTGTTCCATTTCGCCGACCGCATCAAGGCGGAACTCCTGCTGGCGTCCCGTCTCCTGGGCACCCTCAATCAGCTGCAGGGCCTGGAGCGGGAAGGGGGCATCCGGCTCTTCCTGGACTTTCTCAAGGGTCTGGAGGGGGAGATCAACCTGGGGCAGGTGCAGATCGGCGACCCGGAAATGGTCCGCATCCGCACAGTGATGACCGGGCTCATGGGCATGGTGGAGTCCAATATGCTGACCGACATCCAGTCCCACTTCACCTGGATGATCACCATCATGGCCACCTACGCCCAGCGAGCCATGGAGTACCTGGTGCAGGAAAAATTAATCTAATCCTGCCAGACCACCGAAACTTATTACTCGGAGCGAAAAACCAATTTCCCTTTCTGAACCGTAGGGGCACGGCGGGCCGTGCCCTCAAACCGAGCCAATGCAGTTTCTTTAATGCTCCGAGCAATAACAGAAACTCTAACCGACCATCATTAACTAGAGTTCGGCTCAGCCCCGGGTTAGGTCCGGGGTAAATAAATCCCTGAGCATGTCAAAAGATTTTACCGCTTATTAAAATCCCCCATATATTATCCCTCAAAGCATAATTGATTATGCCCTGAGCTTGGGAGACAGGCAGGGACGATGATTTATATCCGGGGTTCGCCGAACCGCACGGGCAACCTGATGGTCACGGTGGTACCCTGGCCCACCTCGCTTTCCAAGTTAATGGTCCCCCGGTGTTCGTCGATGATCTGACGCACAAAGACCATGCCCAGGCCGGTGCCGCCCACCTTGGTGGTAAAGTAGGGTTCAAATATTTTGGTCAGGACCTCGGGGGCCATCCCCCGGCCAGTATCCTGGAGAATCAGGGTGGCGTGGGTCTGATCCACCGCGGTGGTCACGTGAATCTCCCCCTGGGCGGCGGTGGCTTCCAGGGCATTGCGCACCAGGTGGGCCAGGGCCACCTTGAGGAGATGTTTATTCACCTGGCAGTAGACCGGATAAGGATGGAACCCGGTCACCAGGTGAATGCGCCGCCGCTCGAAAACTTCATGCAGCATTTCCAAGATGCCCCGGACAATCTTACTCAGGTCTTCTTGGGAAAAGAATGACTTCTTGTCCTGGGCCAGGATTTCAAACCGCTCGACCATCTGCTCCAGGCGCTTGGCGGCCTCGGCGATGGCCTGGGCCCAGTTGCGGGCCGGATCATCCGCGGCGGCTTTTTTGAGTAAACGGTGGCTGAAGCCGCCGATGATATGCAGGGGGTTGCGAATGCCGTCCGCGATCCCCAGGGCCATCTCGGACATGGTGCGTTCCATCACCAGGGCCTCCATCTCCTTGTTAAGCGTCAGGATTTCATGGCTGGTGGCTTCCATGTGGTGATGATCGGCTTCCATCCGGCGGTATAATTTCTGGATATTATGGAAAAATAGGGTGACCGAGGCGATGACGATGGACAGGATGGCGTTCAAACCGCCGCCGTAGGGGCGCACCTGGTCCGACAAAGCTCCCTGATCGGCAAAGACCAGGATATGCCCGAGGATATGCCCCAAAGCCCGTGACACCCCAAAGGCCACCAAGGCCAGGGTGAGCCAGTAGAGGAAAAGCCACAAGGCATTTTCCGGGTCCCGGGCCAGCAGTCTCCGGGAACGGCTGAAAGCGGCCCCACTTAGCACCAAGACCAGGGCCGAACCCAAAATATCCACTATTACCAGGGGGAAAATGGGCAGGGTAATCATCGCGGCCCCTCCTCCACTTCCCGGCTGAAGGCCATGATGCCCCGGTAAAAATAAATGAAGGCCGGCACCAGGAGCAGGTGGTCCAGCTTGGTGAAATAATTTATCCAGTTGCCCAGATTGGCCATGAGCAATTGTTGGGAGAAAATACCCGCCGCCCTATCTGTGACCTGGGCTTTGAAATACAGCGCGATAAATTGCCCGATGAAACAGTCGAAATTCCACAACGCAAAAAACACGCTGGCCCACGCCAGCAGACGGAAGCCTCGCTGTTGCTGCAATCTCTCCTGCTTGAGTTCGTAGATGAAGAAGATCATGGCCACCATGAAAAACAGGTAGGAAAACTGGCGGATGAAAAACGCTTCCTTGGGGTCCCAGTGTGGGATAAAAGCCAGGGCCGGCGAGGGGAAGAGCACCACCCCCAACAGCACCAAAATTACTCCAGGCAGTAATCGGGAATACCCATATCTCAGGCTCGACCTTCCCCGTTCCATGTCCTCACTCCGGGTAAAATGATCTTAACTTACCGATAATATCTTGCGGAATCCTGGCAATAAGTACGGGCATAATAAATCAATCCGGGTCATTCCTCATCCTGGGGTAGGCAGCGCCACCCCCATGGCAAAACCTCAAGCCGGCGCCTGACCCTTCCTCTTCATTCCCGGGGCACCAGGCGGTAGACCTCGAGGAGCGGCAAGCCATGCTCCGCCGCCAGCTTCCGGCAGGCCTCGTATTCCGGCATGACCCGGCGGCGGCCGCCGTATTCCATGACCTTCACCAGGAGCGGTCCGTAGGGCGTGTCCACGGTCTCCTGCCAGCGCCGGGCCGCCACCCGTTCCCATTCCATGAGCCGCACCCCCAGGGTGGTGGAGTCGGCAAACAGCCGCTCCAGCAGCCCCTCCCGGGCCGCGGCCGGCGCCACCACGGTGAGCCGCACCCCGGGGCGGTTCTTCTTCATCTGGATGGGAGACAGGGCCACGTCCAGGGCCCCGGCCCCGAAGAGTCCCTCCATCAGGGGCTCGTACAGCTCCGGGTTCATGTCGTCGATGTGGGTTTCCAGGACCAGCACCCGCTCTTTGAGGCCCGGGGCCGCAAGCAGCGGCTGCCCCAGGTAGAGGCGCAACAGGTTGGGATGCCCCGGCAGCTCCCGGCTCCCGGCGCCGTAGCCCACCCGGGTCAGGGTCAGCGGCGGGCAGGGCTCGGCCTGGGCCTTCAGGCCCTTCAGGATGACCGCGCCGGTGGGGGTCACCAGCTCCCCCGGCAGGTCGGTGCCGTAAATGGGCAGGCCCCGCAAAAGCTCCAGGGTGGCCGGGGCCGGGTTGGGCAGCCTCCCGTGGGCCGCGGCGATCATCCCCCAGCCCATGGGCAGGGGGCTGCAAAAGACCCGGGTGATGTTAAGGCGCTCCACCCCGTAGGCCACCCCCACGATATCCAGGATGGTGTCCAGGGCCCCCAGCTCGTGGAAGTGCACTTCCTCCAGGGGCTGGCCGTGGACCCGGGCCTCCACCTCCCCCAGCAGCCGGAACATCTCGAGACTGCGCCCCTTCACCGTCTCGGTCAGCGGAGCGGCGTTGATGAGGGCGCAGATTTCCCGGTAGCTCCGGCTGGGCTGCGGGCTACTAATCTTGTACTGCGCCACCACCTGCATCCCCGCCAGGTGGTCCTTCACCACCCGCCGGGCCGTCAGGGTGAGGTCCGCCAGCCCCAACATCTTCAGCATTTCCTGCAGCTCAGCCACCGGGAGACCCAGGTCGATGAGGGCTCCCAGGGTCATGTCGCCGCTGATGCCCGCGAAGCAGTCAAAAAAAGCCCAGGACTCAGCTTGGCTTGCCCTCGACAAAGAGTTCCACCTCCTTCACGGCCCGGGCCTCGGCCTGCCGCACCGTGAACTTGAGATTGCCGTAGCGCAGCTGCTCTCCCCCCCGGGGCAGGTCCCCCAGTTGGGAGATGAGGAAACCGGCCAGGGTTTCGTAATCTCCGGGCGGCAGGTTCAGTTGCAGGGCTTCGTTCAGGGCCTTGATCTCCATGCGGGCGCTGATCAGGTAATGGCCTTCGCCCAGTTTCTTGAAGGGGGCCACTTCCTGGTCGAATTCATCGGTGATTTCGCCGACGATTTCCTCCAGCAGGTCTTCGATGGTGACGATGCCCACCGCGCCGCCGTATTCATCCACCACCGCCGCCAGGTGGATGCCCTGGCGCTGCATCTCCGCGAGCAGGCGGTCGATCTTTTTCAACTCCGGCACATAGGTGATGGGACGTACCAGGGGTTTAATGGCGCGGTCCGAGGCCTCTTCGCCCAGCAGATCGAAACCGTGCAGCACCCCCACCAGGTTGTCGATGCGGCGGTGATAGACCGGCAGCCGGGAGAAGCGGGTGGTGCGAAATTCCGCCAGGGCCTGTCCGGTGGTCATGGTGTCGGGGATGGCGGTGACCCGCACCAGCGGCATCATGACTTCCTTGACGGTGCGCAGGCTGAATTGCAGGATGCGGTGGATAAAGATGCGCTCCTTGCCCTTGAGGTCCACTTCGGGCCCGCTCTTGGTCACCACTAGGCGCAGGTCCTCCCGGGTGATGAAGGGCAGATGCCCGGTCTTGGGGGCCCCGGTGAGGCGCAGCACCATCCGGCTCAGGGAGGCGAACACGATGGTGATGGGATAGATGACCCAGGACGCGGTCCACAGGGCCGGCGCCAGGCGTTCGGCCAGCAGGTTGGCCTGCTGGCGGCCGATGGATTTGGGGATGATCTCCCCCAGGATGAGGATCACCGGCGGCATCACCATCATGGCCGGCACCGTCCCGGCATCGCCCAGCATTTTCAACAAAAAGGCGGTGACCATGATGGTGTTTGCCGCCCCGGACATGTAAGCCCCCAACAGGGTGGTGGCCAGCAGGTATTCCGGCTTGGCCAGCAGCTTGAGAGCCAGCCTGGCCCCCCGGTGGCCCTCGCCGGCCCGGTGGTGCAGGCGCCGGCGGTTCGCCGACACCAGGGCGATCTCCGAGGCCGCGAAGAACCCTTCCAGGAGCAGCAGCGGGATAAAAAATATCAGGAACCCGTAGGTCATGGCTGCCGCCGCACCTCTATTTCCAGGATGCGGGTGCCTTTCATGCGCAAGGCCCGGAAGGTCAAATCGTGGTATGCCATCAGCCGCCCTTCCTTGGGCACGGTGCCGAAGAGGTTCAGGACGAAGCCGCCCACGGTGTCGAATTCCTGGTCGGGGAGCGTTACCCCCAGGGCTTCGTTGAAGTCCGCCATGGACATGGTGGCCTTGACCCGCCAGAGGCCCGGGGCCACTTCTCTCAATAGTTTTTCTTCCACCTGGAACTCCTGGGGGATCTCCCCGCAGAGTTCCTCCAGCAGGTCCTCCACCGACACCAGCCCCACCAGGGCCCCGTACTCGTCCACCACCAGCGCCAGCCGCAGGTGCTGGGACTGCAATTCGCCCAACAGGTCGAAGGCCTTTTTGTTTTCCGGCACATAATAGGGCGGCCGCAGGATATTCCGCAGCAAGCTTTCGTCGCAGGGCTTCTGGTAACAGATGTCCAGGATGTCCTTGGCGTGCAGGATGCCCAGGATGTTGTCCGGACTTTCCTCATAGATGGGCACCCGGGCAAAACGGAGCCTCTTGATCTCGTCGATCATCTCCTCGAGGGGCATATCAATGGGCAGGGCGAACATGTCGGGCCGGGCCACCATGATCTGACCCACCCGCAGTTCACCGAAGCTCAGGAGATTTTGAATGAAGTCCCGCTCCATCTCCGCGATGACGCCCCGGCGGTGGCTGTCTTCCACCATGCGGACGAAGTCTTCTTGCTGCACCTTGGGCACCGGCATCTCCGGACGAAAGCCCAGGGTGGCCAGAAGGCCACGGCTGATCTGGACTGATACCACCCGGAGCGGCGTCAGCACCAGAATCACCGGGCCGACGAGGGGCGCCACCCAGCCGGCCAGGCGGGCGGGATAGGCCAGGGCCAGGGATTTGGGGACGATTTCCCCCAGGAACTGGAAAGCCGGGGCAAAGAGCAGCAGCACCAGCCACTCCCCCCGGTTTCCCCAGAGGGCCAAAGCCAGGGAGGTGGCCAGCACCGAGAACAGGATGCTGACGGTCTCCACCGCGATGAGCACCGTCACCAGCAAACGGCGGGGCCGGGCCAGCAGCCCCTCCACCAGCTCCCCTTGAGGGCGGTTCCGCTCCTTGAGGCGCAGCCGGTCCAGGGGGGTCAGGGCAAACAGGGAGGTTTCCATGATGGCGAAGAAGGCGCAGATGACTACCATCCCGCCCAGGACGAGCCATTGCCAGCTGTAGGGATCTGATAACCAGGATTCCAAAGTTCGTTGCCAGGGTAACCTGAGCTTTAGAAGTGCGGGAGATAGCTATCAGTTTTAAGCTTTAAGCTATCAGTGAAAAAACAATTCTTGACCCGGCCTGCTGGGAAAGTGGCTTTAAAATGGGCACCTGTAATAATTCCAGGTTCCTCCCCCGCGGTTAAAGAAAGACCCAGGCTTCAACCGGTCCTGGCCCAGGCGAGACCACTGCGCCACCTTCGTCCAACCAACTTTGCCTGGTTTGGGCGTGCCCAAGGCAGATGCATGACCCCAAAAGATTCTCAGCCACGCCTTCTTTGGCTGAAAACTGACTGCTGACTGCTAAAAGCTCTTTCTCAAACCACCGGCGGGGGAGTCCGCCGGGCCGCCAGCCGCCCCTTGGCGGGTTCCGCCTTTTTGGCCCCGGCAAAGGGCGGCCGGGCCAGGGCCTCCAGCAGCACTTCATCCATGTTGGTCACGGCCACGAACTTGAGGCGGCGCTTGACGTTTTTGGGGATCTCCACCAGGTCCTTTTTGTTGGCCTGGGGGATGATGACCTGTTTGATGCGGGCCCTAAGGGCCGCGATGGCCTTCTCCTTCAAGCCGCCGATGGGCAGCACCTTGCCCCTGAGGGTGATCTCCCCGGTCATGGCCACGTCCCGGCGCACCGGGATGCGGGTGAGAGCGGAGATCAGCGCCGTGGCCATGGTGACCCCGGCGGAGGGCCCGTCCTTGGGGGTGGCCCCGGCCGGCACGTGGATGTGGATGTCCAGCTTTTCATAGAAATCCGCCGGCAGATTGAGGCTCTCCGCCCGGGAGCGGGCGTAACTCAATGCCGCCTGGCCCGACTCCTTCATCACCTCCCCCAACTGGCCCGTGAGGGTCAAATGGCCCTTGCCCGGCATCAAGGTGGCCTCCACCGACAGGGTTTCGCCCCCCACCTGGGTCCAGGCCAGCCCCGTGGCCACCCCCACTTCGTCCTTTTCCAGCTCGCCTTCAGGCAGGAAGCGGGGCGGCCCCAGGTAATGGTGGAGGTTGCCCCGGGTGACGGCAAAGGGCCCTTTTTCCCCTTCAGCGATGCGGCGGGCCACCTTGCGGCACAGCGAGCCGATCTCCCGCTCCAGGTTCCTCAGGCCCGCCTCCTGGGTGTAGTTGACGATGACCCGTTTCAGCACTTCCGGAGAAATCTTGAAATCCTCGGGGGTCAGGCCGTTTTCCGTGAGCTGCCGGGGCAGGAGGTGCCGCCGGACGATCTCCAGTTTCTCCTCCTCGGTGTAGCCCGAAAGCCGGATGGTCTCCATGCGGTCCTTCAGGGCCGACGGGATGGGGTCGATGAGGTTGGCGGTGGTGATGAACATCACCTTGGAAAGATCAAAGGCCACGTTCAGGTAATGATCGCTGAAGGAGTGGTTCTGCTCCGGGTCCAAAACCTCCAGCAAGGCCGCGGACGGGTCCCCCCGAAAGTCCATGCCGATCTTGTCTACTTCGTCCAGGATGAACACCGGGTTGTTGGAGCCCGCGGTTTTAATCCCCTGGATGATGCGCCCCGGCAGGGCGCCGATGTAGGTGCGGCGGTGCCCCCGAATCTCGGCCTCGTCCCGCATGCCCCCCAGGGAGATGCGGGTGAACTTGCGCCCCAGGGCCCGGGCGATGGACTGGCCCAGGGAGGTCTTGCCTACCCCGGGAGGGCCCACGAAACACAGGATGGGGCCTTTCATCTTCTTGTTGAGCTTGCGCACGCTCAGGTATTCCAGGATGCGGTCCTTGACCTTCTCCAGGTTGTAGTGGTCCTCGTCCAGGATGGTCTTGGCTTCCTTCACGTCCAGCTTGTCCCGGGTGCTCTTGCTCCAGGGCAGCTCCACCAGCCAATCCAGGTAGGTGCGCACGATGGAGGCCTCGGCGGCGTCGGGGTGCATCTGCTCCAGGCGGGACAACTGCTTCAGGGCTTCTTCTTCGGCCTCCTTGGGCATGCGGGCCCGGGCGATCTTGAGGCGGTATTCCTCCATTTCCTTGCTTTGCTCGTCGATGTCGCCCAACTCTTTTTTGATGGCCCGGAGCTGCTCCCGGAGGAAATACTCCCGCTGGGTGCGGTCCATCTCCTCCCGGGCCTGGGACTGGATCTTGGCCTGAATGGCCGATACTTCCAGCTCCTTGCGCAGGAAGTCGTTTACTTTAATGAGGCCCTGGATGGGGTCCAGCTCCTCCAGGACCATCTGGGCTTCGTCGATCTTGAGGCGCAGGTTGGCCGCCACCAGATCGGCCAGATGCCCGGGGTCCTCGATGGACTCCAGGATGGCCAGCAGGTCCGGGGAGGCGATGCCCTTCAGGGTCAGGATCTTCTCGGACATCTCCCGGGCGTTGCGCATCAGGGCCTCGGCTTCCGGCGAGATCTCCGTGACCGTGGTTTCGGGGAGGACCTCCAGGGTTACCCGGAAGTAGGGGCGCTCCTGGACAAACTTCTCGATGGTCGCCTTGGCCTTCCCCTGCACCAGGATCTTCAGGCGGCCGTCCGGCAGTTTCAACATCCTCAGAATGAGGCTCACCGTGCCCACGGAGTAGATGTCTTCCGGCTCGGGATTCTCGATGGTATGGTCTTTTTGGGTGGCCAGAAACAGCAGGCGGTCCTGGGCCAGGGCCGCTTCGATGGCCAGGACGGAGGACTCCCGCCCCACAAACAGCGGCAGCACCATGTTGGGAAAAACCACCACATCCCGCACCGCCAACAGCGGCAGCACCGGCGGAATGACAATTTGCTGTTCTTCGTCTTCGTTTATCGCCATTTCATCCCCTGAGAAGAATGGTTGCATCGGTCTTGGAACGAGGGTCGGTTGGCTGCTGGGGGAACTTGAAATGTGAGGGTGAAGGTGTATTCAATATGAGTTCCCCAATAGCAGAAATTCCCGATATAATCAACCATTCTTGCTTATCAAATCAATCCTTAAGCAATAATAATATCATTTATCTCCCCTGGCAACCAGCTTCGCCACCGACCCCGGTTTAATTTAACGGAGAGGTGGCCCCGGCCGGCCTGAACCTTGATGGCCGCGGCATACCGAAGGTGGGCCTTTTCCTCCCCCAGTCGCCGCGGGTGCGGGCGCCGCGGGGGCAAGCGAAGCCCAATGCTCTTCCCGGGCTTTACCTAGTCTTCGTCCCTGCCGATAATCTAGGGGTCTGTTTCACAAGTACCTGGACTTTAAGAAATCCCTGGTTTCCCTCCCCCCTTGAGGGGAGAGGCTCAGGGTGAGGGTGATTCGGTAGGGGCGGTTCGCGAACCGCCCTACACCCCCCTAACCCCTCCCGCCAGGGGAGGGGATAAAGAAGCCGAATTTAGGCGGATAGCTATTAGTGAATCATACCATTATGAGATGTTCCAGGAGAACCACCCCAAAATCCACCTGGCGGTCCGGAGCCGCGGGAACTTTTGCGTCATTGGGCAGAAGGTGGCCGGCTTCCTTTTGGGAGCCGAAAATAGGCCAATCCTATTCCAGGGGACTTTAATTGGCTGCCAAGAGTTTCCCCACCCTCCCTACGGTCTGGTTTGGCATGATTAATTCCAAAGATAAGTTAAAAATATTTGGTCCTTACGAGGGCTATGGTATATTATGCAGATTCAGAAGTCTATGCAGGGGGAAAACTTGGGGGAAACCATTTCGTCCGCCAGCCAGCAGCTCCAGCCCGAGCCCGCAGCCGCGATTCCCAGGATATTTTTAAGCCGGATCGAGCGCGCCGTCAAGAGAGCCACCGCGGCCATGCTGGAAGGCCAGGACCCCGCCGGGTACTGGTGGGCCGAATTGGAGTCCAATGTCACCATCACCTCAGAATACATCATGCTCCACCGCTATCTGGGACTGGATGAGACCAGAGTCCCGGGGATGGTGCAGGACATCCTGGACAAGCAGCTGCCCAACGGCGGCTGGTCCATCTGGTACGGCGACGACGGCGAGATCAGCACCACCGTCGAAGCCTATTTCGCCCTGAAAATCGCCGGCCTGTCCCCGGATGACCCGCGTCTGGTGAGGGCCCGGCAGTTTATCCGGGCCCGGGGCGGCGCCCTCCAAACCCGGGTTTTCACCCGCATCTTTCTGGCCCTCTTCGGCCAGGTCAGCTGGGATGGCATCCCTTTGTTGCCGGTGGAATTCATCCTGCTGCCGCCCTGGTCCGGCTTCAGCATCTACGAATTTTCCAGTTGGACCCGGGCCACCGTGGTTCCCCTGATGATCCTCATGGCCAGGCGCCCGGTGCACCACTTGCCTCCGGAGCACGGGGTGGCGGAGCTCTTCCTGGACGCCCAGGAGCCCTTTATCCGGCACCGGGTATCCTGGAAAAAAGATGCCACCCTCCTGGAGAACCTCTTCGCGGTGCTGGACCGGGTCCTGAAGTTCTATCGCCGGGTTTCCCTGCCCTGGCTCCGGCGCTTCGCCCTGAGGCGGGCGGAGGAGTGGATCCTGAGTCATCAGGAAGAAAGCGGCGACTGGGCCGGCATCCAGCCGCCCATGGTAAACTCCCTTTTGGCCCTGCACTGCCTGGGCTATGACCCGGAGCACGACGTTATGCAACGGGGCCTCAAGGCCCTGGAGTTCTTTACTCTGCAGGAGGGCGACCGCACCTGGCTGCAGTCCTGCATCTCCCCGGTGTGGGACACCGCCCTGGCGGTGCGGGCCCTGGCCGCGGCCGGGGTTCCCCCCGGCCACCCCGCCTTGGAGAAAGCCACCTCCTGGCTGCTGGCCCAGCAGATCTTCAAGCCCGGGGACTGGTGCATCAAGTGCCCGGATTTGCCCCCCGGCGGCTGGGCCTTCGAGTTTGTCAACAATATCTACCCCGACGTGGACGACAGCTCCATGGTGCTGCTGGCCTTAAAAGAGGGGTTGGCGGACGCCGCCCGCCATCAGGCCGCCTTGCAGCGGGGCATCAACTGGTGCCTGGGGATGCAGTCGAAAAACGGTGGCTTCGCCTCCTTTGACAAGGACAACACCAAGGAATGGCTCAACGCCATCCCCTTCGGCGACCTGAAGGCCCTGGTGGACCCGCCCACCGAGGACATCACCGCCCGCATCCTGGAGATGCTGGGGGCCTTCGGCCACGGCCTGGACCACCCGCAGGCCGCCCGGGCCCTGGCCTTTCTGCAACGCACCCAACACCCCCAGGGGCCCTGGTGGGGCCGCTGGGGGGTGAACTACCTCTACGGCACCTGGTCGGTACTGGTGGCCCTGCAGCAGATCGGCGAAGACATGCGCCAGCCTTACGTCCGCCGGGCGGTGGAGTGGTTCAAGCAGCACCAGAACCCCGACGGCGGCTGGGGGGAAACCTGCGAATCCTACCGGCGCCCCGAACTCATGGGCCAGGGGGAAAGCACCGCCTCCCAAACCGCCTGGGCCCTGCTGGGGCTCCTGGCCGCAGGCGAGGCCCATTCGCCGGAGGTCAAGGCCGGGGTGGAGTACCTGGTCCGGACCCAACGCCAGAACGGCGTCTGGGAAGAGAAACACTTCACCGGCACCGGCTTTCCGGGCCACTTCATGATTCGCTACCACCTCTACCGGGACTGTTTTCCTTTGATGGCCCTGGGCCAGTATATCCAGGCGGTGCATGCCGGCAACGAAGGTGAGATTTAGACTTTTACCCGCCGGGCAGCCGTTAGTCTGGGAGACAGGCATCCCTCCGGACCCCCAGTTAGCAAAGGGGGGCACCCCTCAGATTCTTCCACGGACAAACCGGGAAAATGCCAGTCCTCCTTTTGTAAAGGGGGATTTAGGGGTAATGCTGTTCACTTAAGCGCCATGTAGGGGGGGGTCTCCCCGCCCTGCTATAAGAAGGGCCATTTATGGGGCGGGGAAACCCCGCCCCTCCGAAAAATAGAAATTGCCAATGCTTAAATGAACGGCATTGGATTTAGGGGGATTTTAACCTTGTCTGGAGCCGGCAAGGCCCTGGTAACCGGCGGCACCGGCTTCGTGGGCCGGGCGGTGGTGACGGAGCTCCTGGCCGCGGGGCGCCAGGTCCGGGTCCTGGCCCGGAACCCCTCGCACCCGGCCCTGGAAGGCCTGCCGGTGGAGGTGGCCCCGGGGGACCTGAAAGACCCGGCCTCCCTCACCCGGGCCCTCAAAGGCTGCCCCTGCCTCTTTCACGTGGCCGCGGATTACCGCCTCTGGGTGCCGGACCCCCAAGAGATGTACGCGGTGAACCTGGAGGGCACCCGCAGCCTCCTAACCGCCGCGGCCGCGGCGGGGGTGAACCGGGTGGTCTACACCAGCACCGTGGGGGCCCTGGGCAACCGGGGGGACGGCACCCCGGGCACCGAGGACACCCCGGTCACCGTGGCCGACATGGTGGGCCACTACAAGCGCTCCAAGTTCCTGGCCGAACAAGTGGCCCTGGAGTTTGCCCGCCAGGGGCTGCCCCTGGTGGTGGTGAATCCCAGCACCCCGGTGGGCCCCTGGGACTCCCGCCCCACCCCCACCGGCGAGATGATCGTCAATTTCTTGCAGAAACGGATGCCGGCCTACCTGGAAACCGGCCTGAACCTGATCCACGTCCGGGACGTGGCCCGGGGCCACCTGCTGGCGGAGGCCAAGGGCCAGATCGGCGAAAAATATATCCTGGGCCACGAAAATTTAAGCCTGTCCCAGATCTTCCGGTTGCTGGCCGATATCAGCGGCCTGCCGGCCCCCCGGGTGCGGCTCCCCTACTGGCCGGTGCTGGGGATGGCTTATCTCGATGAATTCTGGGCCACCCACGTCAGCGGCCGGCCGCCCCGGATGCCCCTCACCGCCATCCGCATGGCCCGAAAATATATGTACTTTGATAACACAAAGGCGGTAAAATATCTGGGACTCACCCTGACCCCGGTGCGGGCCGCCCTGGAAGAGGCGGTGGCGTGGTTTCAGCGCCACGGATACGCCTGAGGATGGTTTTTCGTTCTTGGCTTTTCGTTTTTCGTTAAGTATGGTGGTTTCAGGCTGATTGCCATAAGAGGGTTTCTGATTTGTAGCATAAATTTAAAGGCCATGTTCTGGCCGTGGACCTTTGTGCTATAATTTCAACCCAGCATGGAAAACCAGAAACCAAAAACGAGAAACCACAAAAGAGGCAAAAAGTGCGCTTCCCGTTAAGTCTCAGCATTGACTTGAGCCGCTACCTGTTCACCAAGCGGCTTAAGGGCGAAGACAAGTTCCCCCTGGTCCTGATGCTGGAGCCCACCCACCAGTGCAACCTGGCCTGCGCGGGCTGCGGCCGCATCCAGGAATACCAGGACACCCTGGGGCGCTCCCTCACCCTGGAGGAATGCCTGGCCGCGGTGGAGGAATGCGGCGCCCCGGTGGTCACCATCACCGGCGGCGAGCCCCTCATTTACCCCCCGGTCTTCGAACTGCTGGCGGAACTGGTGCGGCGCCACAAGCACATCTATCTCTGCACCAACGCGGTCTTGCTGGAAAGGTCGCTGCCCAAGCTGCCGGTGTCCGACCGCCTCACCCTGAGCGTCCACCTGGACGGCCTGGCCCCCACCCACGACCATCTCCTGGGCCGGCCGGGGCTGTTCAACCTGGCCATCCGGGCCATCAAAGCGGCCAAGACCCGGGGCTTCCGGGTCTGCACCAACACCACCATTTACAAAGAGACGGACCCCCAGGAGATCGAGATTCTCTTCTCCTACCTGGGCCATATCGGGGTGGACGGCCTCCTGGTCTCCCCGGCTTACAGTTTCGCCGGGGTGAGCGAAGAGCTCTTCCTGAGCCGGGAGGAGATCCGGGAGAAGTTCAACCTCCTGACCGGCAACGGCCTGGATTTCAAATTCTTCAGCACCCCGCTGTACCTGAGCTTTCTCCGGGGGGAGCGGGAATACGAGTGCACCCCCTGGGCCAACCCCACCCGCAATCCCCACGGCTGGCGCTCTCCCTGCTACCAGCTGGTGGACACCCACTACCCCACCTTCGCGGCGTTTATGCAGCACACCCCCTGGGACAACTACGGCGTGGACCGGGACCCCCGCTGTTCCCAGTGCATGATGCACTCCGGCTTCGAACCCACGGTGGTGCGCCAGTTGGGGGGCCTGGCCGACCTGTGGCGCATGTTCCGGTGGAACCTGACCTGAAATTTGCCTGCCCCCGAATCTCAGGGTCAGCTCCCGGCCCGAATAAAAATTGAGAACTCTGCAAAAGTGTCAGAATCAATATCCTTGCGGGGGGCGAGTCTTATAATCCCCCCCTTTTAAGAAAGGGGGGGTAGTTAAAGACTAAGCCTCCTCCTTAACTCATCTTTACATCCGACCGACTATAGCTCGAGTTGCGATGACCCCGCTGGCTGAAGCCTGGATCAGGCCCCGGGTTATACCGGCGCCATCCCCGATTATAAACAGATTGCGAATCGGGGTCTCCAGTTCCGGGCTTAGTTTCAAGCGGTGGGAGTAAAACTTCACTTCCACCCCGTAAAGTAAGGTGTGGCGATGGTTGATGCCCGGAGCCAGGGCATCAAGAGCCTCTAACATTTCCAGGATGTCTATCAGGTAACGGTAGGGAAGGACGAAGCTCAGATCCCCGGGGGTGGCACTCTTGAGCGTGGGCCGGGTGAGGCAACGTTCCAGGCGGGCGGAGGTAGTGCGGCGGCCAACCTGGAGGTCACCCAGTCGCTGGACTAAGGCTCCCTGGCCCAAAAGGTTGGCCAGGCGGGCGATATATTGGCCGTAACTAATGGGATCGTCAAAGGGCTCGGTGAAAGTGGAACTCACCAGGATGGCGAAATTGCTGTTTTCCGTCTTCCGGGAAGTATAGCTGTGGCCATTGACGGTGATCAGGCCGTCCAGATCTTCTAAAACGACCTCACCGTAAGGGTTCATGCAAAAGGTGCGTACCTTGTCGTCGAAGGTGCGGGAGTAATAAATCAATTTGGCTTCGTAAGCCGCCTCGGTAAGAGGCGCCAGAACCGGGGCTGGGACCTCCACGCGCACCCCGATATCCACCGGGCTGGGGACGGAGGGGATAGCGAGGCGACGGGCTTCTTCCCGGGTCCAGGCGGCCCCAGACCGTCCAGGCGCGGCGATCACATAGCGGGCCCCCACCACCTCCTGGTTATCTAAGACCACCCCGGTGACTGCCCCATCCTTCACCATGATCCGATGGGCCCGGCAATGGGTGCGGATCTCCACGTGGCCGGTCAAACGCTCTCTCAAGCGGCTCAGGATTTTTTGGCAATTTTCCGTGCCGATATGGCGCAAGCGGGTGGGGATGAAGATCATCCCTGCATGACGAGCCTTGGTCTTCAGAAGTTCCAGGGTATCCGGGTCGCCGCCATGGATTTCTGGGGGTGCTCCCAGCGATTGATAAATGCTGTCCACTTCCTGGATCAGAACCGTTAAGTCATCCAGAGGAAGAAGGTCACCCAAAAAACCGCCCACCTCGGGGGAGAGGATGAGTTTGCCATCGCTGTAGGCGCCAGCTCCACCCCAGCCGCACAAGAGACCGCCCGGCTTGTCCCGATGACGCTCCCCGAGGTCTGGACCTTGTTCCACCAACAAGACCTTGCCCGCACCTAGGTTCTCAAGGCTGAGGGCGGCAAACAGCCCCGCGGGCCCGGCTCCAATGATGACTACCTCATATGTGGACATGGTGCCCCCGAAGGTATCAAAAAGCTGCCGGCAAATCCATTACAATCCGCGGCGGCCAGGATGAGAGGAGCAGCCCCCGGTTCCCTCTTTGGCCTCCATGCTTTTTTTCTTCATAGAGAAGGGATTTTCCCAACCATAAGGGTCCCAGGTTTTGTTATACAGAGCATATCAGAATAATTTTTGCAATTTCATTAACTTGTCTTTATGGCAAGATCTCCTCGCGTTGAATACTTTCGATAACTTGCCTGAGTTTCATAACTATATTTCATTTAATTTTTAAAAATATTTGTCTCTGCAGGGAGGATAATTATAATATCGACAAAGACCAGCGGCAAGGAGCCTACAGGGTGATAGTGACAATTTTGACTGCAATATTATGTTTGGGATTGCCAGGTTCAATCCTTGCGGCCAGCCAGCCTTTGACCCTGGGGGAGGCCATGCTTTTGGCCCTGAAGCATAACCCGGGTCTGAAGGCCGCCGGAATGACCGTTGAGACCGCCGAAGCCGAGGTGGCCCGGGCCCGGGCCAAGTTTCTGCCCCGGTTCGACTTCGGTGAGACCTACAACTTTTCCGACAATCCCACTCAGGTCTTCATGAATAAATTGAACCAGCGGGTCTTCACCCAGCAGGATTTTCGGCTCAACAACCTTAATTTCCCCAAGCCTTTCGGCAATTTTCGCACCGGCCTGACCATGAGCCAGCCCTTATTCCAAGCCGGGGAGGCCTATCTGGGCTACAAACAGGCCAAGCTCAGCCGGGAGATGGCCGGCGCCATCGTCCTGAGCGCCAGGCAACAGTTGCTGTTTCAGGTGACCCAGGTCTATTACGGCTTACAGCTGGCCCAGGAGAACCAGGCGGTCGTCAAGAAGGCCCATCAAACCGCAACAGAGCATCTTAAGATCGCCGAAAGCCGATACCGGTCCGGCGCGGTGGTGCAGGCCGATGTTTTATCCGCCCAGGTGCACCTAGCCAAAATCACCCAGGAGGAGATGAGTGCGGCCGGCCAGGTGCAGATCGCCCGGAGCGCCCTGGGTACAGTGGTGGGCCTGCCGGAGGCGGGTTCCCGAACCCTGGCGCCGCCGCCCCAGGAACCGGCGCCGCTCCCTAAAGAACTGGCGGACCTGCAGCGCACCGCCCAGGAAAAACGCCCGGACCTCAAAAGGCTGGGACTGGCGGCCCGCTCGGCCCAGGAGGAATACGCCAAGGCCCGCCTCAACTACCTGCCGCGACTGCAAGTGGTGGCGGAATACGACGTGGACCAGCGCCGCCTTTTTGGGAGCAGCTCCGACAGTTATACGGTGATGGCCCTGATGAATTTCAACCTGTTCAACGGTCTGGCGGACCTGGCGAAGGTCCGGGAGAGCCGGGCCAAAGAGGCCCAGGCCCGGGACCTGAAACAGGAAATGGAAGACCGGGTCCGGCACCAGGTAACGGAGGCCATCGTTAATTTGAAGACGGCCCATGACCGACTGCGGGTGTCCCGGGCCGCCCTGGCCCAAGCCCGGGAGGGCCTTCGTCTCATCCGCCTGCGGTATGAGACTGGGATTACCATTTTACTGGACCTGCTCACCGCCGAAGACGCCTTGAAGAACGCCGCACTGAGCCAGGTGGGAGCCTTGTTCGACACGCATTTGGCCCAGGCGGGCCTGGAACTGGCCCTGGGCA
>DASWLF010000243.1:0-1932 GCA_036396255.1 Desulfobaccales bacterium | reverse complement strand
CTCCTGGCTCTTGATGCCGTCCACGATGTGGGGCCGGCCCTCGTGCATCTTCAGGATCAATTCCGAGGCAATTCCCTGCTCTCCGAGAAAACCGTGGGTCCCTTTGGTGGCCTTGATCTTGAAACCCAGGTCGGCAAATTGCCGGGCCACCTCCAGCACCGCGGGCCGATCCTTTTCCGACACGGTGATGAGCACGGTCCCTTCGCAGGGCAGGGTCTGCTTGGCGGCTTCCTGGGCCTTGTAGAAGGCCAGGCCGAAGGAGTCGGCCATCCCCAGAACTTCCCCGGTGGACCGCATTTCCGGGCCCAGGATGGGGTCCACCTCCGGGAACATGTTGAAGGGGAACACCGCCTCCTTGACCCCGAAATGGGGGATGACCCGGGGCTTGAGGTCCAGGTCTGCCAGGGTCTTGCCCAGCATGACCTGGGTGGCGACCCGGGCCATGGGGATGTTGCACACCTTGGAGACCAGGGGCACGGTGCGGGAGGCCCGGGGGTTGGCCTCCAGAATGTAGACCGTGTCGTGGGCGATGGCGTACTGGATGTTCATCAGGCCCACCACCTTGAGTTCCACGGCGATGCGCCGGGTGTACTCGTAGATGGTGTCCAGGTGCTTGGGGGGGATGCTGATGGGGGGAATGACGCAGGCCGAGTCCCCGGAGTGGATGCCGGCCAGCTCGATGTGTTCCATGACCGCGGGCACAAAGGCGTCGCTGCCGTCGGCGATGGCGTCGGCCTCGGCTTCGATGGCGTTTTCCAGAAACCTGTCGATGAGAATGGGCCGCTCCGGGCTCACCTCCACCGCCCTGGCCACGTAGTGGCGCAGCATGGCCTCATCGTGCACCACCTCCATGGCCCGGCCCCCCAGCACATAGGAAGGCCGCACCATCAGGGGATAGCCGATCCTGGCGGCCACTCTCATGGCTTCGGCCAGATCGCTGGCCATGCCCGACTCCGGCTGGGGGATGCCCAGTTTCCGCATCATCTGGCGGAAGCGGTCCCGGTCCTCGGCCAGGTCGATGGTGTCCGGCGAGGTGCCCAGGATCTGGACCCCCGCGGCCGCCAGTTCGTTGGCCAGGTTCAGCGGGGTCTGGCCCCCGAACTGCACGATCACCCCTTCGGGTTTCTCCTTCTCATAGATGCTCAGGACGTCCTCCACCGTCAGGGGCTCGAAATAGAGCTTGTCCGAGGTGTCGTAGTCGGTGGACACCGTTTCCGGGTTGCAGTTCACCATGATGGACTCGAAGCCTTCGTCCCGGATGGCGAAGGCGGCGTGCACGCAGCAGTAGTCGAACTCGATGCCCTGGCCGATGCGGTTGGGGCCGCCCCCCAGGACCATGATCTTGCGCCGGTCGCTGGATTTGACGATGTCCGGGGCGTTGTAGGTGGAGAAGTAATAGGCCGCGTTCTCCACCCCGCTCACCGGCACCGGCTCCCAGGCTTCCGCCAGCCCCAGCGCCAGGCGCCGGTGCCGCAGTTTCTCCTCGGGGAGGTTCAGAAGCTGGCCCAGGTACTTGTCGGCAAAGCCGTCTTTTTTGGCCCGGGTCAGCAGCTCCGCCGGCAGGTCCCGGCCCCGGTACTGAAGGATCTCTTCCTCCAGGTCCACCAGCTCTTTCATCTGCTGGATGAACCAGGGTTTGATAAAGGTCTTGGCATAGAGCGAGTCGATGGAGGCGCCTTGGCGCAGGGCTTCGTACATGATGAACTGGCGCTCGCTGGAGGGCTCATTCAACATCCCCAGCAGCTCTTCCAGGGGCCTGGTGTGGAAATCTTTGGCAAACCCCAGGCCGTGCCTGCCGATCTCCAGGGAGCGGATGGATTTCTGGAAGGCCTCCTTGTAGGTCTTGCCGATGCTCATGACTTCACCCACGGCCCGCATCTGGGTCCCCAGCCGGTCCTCGGCGTCGGCAAATTTTTCGAAGGCCCAGCGGGC
>DASWLF010000242.1:0-5695 GCA_036396255.1 Desulfobaccales bacterium | reverse complement strand
GAAATTCTTTCAGATATTGCTGATTACGGCAAGCATTGAACTGGCGGGAATCTTCTTGATCTTCCTGGCGCTCCTATGGCGCCAAGCCCCTGCTTTACCAGCATTGTTTTCAGCATTTTTTCACTCCATCTCCGCCTTTTGCAATGCCGGCTTCTCCATCTACAAAGATAATCTCATGGGGTTGCGGGACAGCCCGGTGATCATGACCACGGTGATGTCCCTCATCGTCCTGGGCGGGTTGGGCCATATGGTGGTTTTCGAGGTCTGGCATCATGGCAAGAACTGGTTTTCCCGATCAAATCCGTCTGGTCCTCACCCCATTTCCACCCATTCCCGGGTAGTCCTGAGGACGACCCTGGGGTTGATTACCCTCGGCTGGCTGGGCCTGGTCATCCTGGGCTTGACCGCGGCGGAGACCACCTGGGGGATGAAACTATCCTCCGCCTTGTTTCAATCCATCACCGCCCGCACCGCCGGGTTCAACACGGTGGACATCGGGGTCATGCCGTTGGCCTCCTTGCTGCTTCTCACCCTGCTCATGTTCATCGGCGGGTCCCCCGGCTCCTGCGCCGGTGGGGTCAAAACCACGGCGCTGGCCATTTCCCTGGCTGAATTCAGGGCCAAGCTGAAAGGTGAGGATCAGGTGGTCATCCTGGACCGCCGGGTGCCCAAACCAATCCTGGACCGCACCATGGTGTTGATCCGCCTGGCGGTAATCTGGAACCTGTTGGGCGTGCTGCTGTTATTGTACACTGAAACCGGCCGTCCGGGGGTGGGCTTCCACGATGTCCTGTTTGAGCAAATTTCCGCCTTCGGCACGGTGGGCCTGTCCTCCGGGCTGACGGATAAGCTTAGCGTAATCGGCCGCCTCTGGATTACCGCCACCATGTTTGTGGGCCGGCTGGGGCCGCTGACCATCGCCATGGGAGTTCTCCCCGCAATACACACGCATGTAAAATATCCCGAAGGCAGGATAATGATCGGATGAAAGAAAAAAAACACATTGTCGTCATCGGCTTGGGGGAGTTCGGTCGGGAGTTGGCCCAGCAGCTGGCCAAGGAATGCGAAGTGCTGGCCCTGGACCGGGAAGAGGCCATGGTGGAGGCCATCCTTGACAAGGTGCAGCGGGCCCTGATCCTGGATGTGCGCGACTTTCACGCCCTGAGCTCCGTGGTTAGCGGGGATTTCGACGAGGGCATAGTCAGCATGGGGGAAAGTTTGGAATCCAGCATCCTGGCCACGTTGCATCTGAAGAAAATTGGGGTGAAGCGTATTTGGGCCAAAGCCACCACCGAGGATCACGCCGCCATCCTGAAATCCATCGGGGCCAGCGAAATCATCTTTCCCGAGCGGGAAACCGCCCGCCGCCTGGCAGCCCAACTTATCAACCCCAATCTGCTGGATTTCATCCCTTTGGAGGAAGACTACCGCGTCATGGATGTGGCCCCGCCGGACAGCTTCTGCGGCCATACCCTGGTGGAGTTGGACCTGCGGCGAAGATTCGGCGTTTTTGTCCTGGCCATCAAGGAGCTGGTGCCCATGCGCTTTGTCTTTCTTCCTTCCCCGGATTTCGTCATCAAACCCAGTGACATTCTGGTGATGATTGGCAAAGAGGAGGACCTGATACGCCTCCGGGAAAAGGGCGGGTACGGGATTTAACCCCAGGAGCTGGCGATGCGGGGTAAGGTGAAGTTTACTGCAGAATATAAGTTTTGTATCAAGTCTTAGAGATTCGCCATGCGGACTTTCCGGAAAAAAATTCTCCTGGGATATGGGGCCAGCCTGCTGTTGATCATAGTGGTGCTGTCCTGGGCCATGTTCCTGATTTTGCGCCTGGGGCGGGCCTCGGAGTCGATTTTGCAGGAGAATTACCGGAGCATCCAGGCCGCAGAAAACATGATTGACGCCGTGGAGCGGCAAGATTCGGCCACTCTGCTGATTCTGTTGGGATATGAACAACAGGGTACCGCAGAGTTTCGAGAAAATGAAACCCTCTTTCTGCAGTGGCTGGGACGCGCCAAAGACAACATCACTATCTCGGGGGAAAAGGAGATCGTCGACGCCCTTGAAAAAGGATACGCCGGTTATTTAAGGGAAATCTCCCACCTGCAGCTTCTTTATCGATCCGACCGCACCAAGGCGGCTAATGCTTATCATGAGGTTATCTTACCTCTATTCAGATCAATCCGGGATACCTGCATCAAGCTGCGGGATTTGAACCACGAAACTATGTATGCCGCCAGCAACCGCGCCAATAAAATTTCGGTGCAGGCGGTTTTCTCCATATCGGTAATCGGCGCGGCATCGGTCATCCTCGTGATCGTTTTCAGTCTTTTCCTGTCCCACCTCATTTCCCGCCCGGTAACCGCGCTGAAAGAAGCGGCGTTACACGTGGCCCAAGGCAATTATGACGTCCAGGTGCCGGTGCGGGGATCGGATGAACTAACCCTCCTGGCCACTCAGTTCAATCTGATGGTGGAAAAATTAAAACAGTTCAATGACCTGAACGTCGGCAGGATCATCGCCGAGAAGCGCAAAAGCGAAGCCATCATCAGGAGTGTGGACGACGGTATCGTAGTGGTGGACGATAATTTCCTGATAACGAATTTGAATCCCGAAGCAGCCAAAATTTTCGGAGTTCTCCCTGAGGATTCTCTGGAGAAGCACATTCTCGAAGTAATGAGGGATGAAAAGCTCTTCCATTTCCTCAAGGAAGCCCTCGCAGCCGGCCGACAACCCCGCATGGAAGAAGGTGAGAATATCCTGACCATAAAAACTGGGGAAGAGAGTCGCCACTATCAAGTTTCCATCGTGCCCATGCGAACTCCCTCCGGGGTGATACCGGGAGTGGTCTTACTGCTGCGGGACATCACCCGCCTCCGTGAACTGGACCGGCTGAAGAGCGAATTTGTCATGACGGCCTCCCATGAGTTGCGCACTCCCCTTACCAGCATCAACATGGCGGTAAACCTGCTCCGGGAATCTGCCGCGACCAAATTAACGGACCAGGAACGGGCTTTGCTGGAAGCCTGTCACGAAGACGTGCAGCGGCTTCGGGCCCTGGTCAACGATCTCCTTGATCTCTCCAAGATTGAAGCCGGCAAATTGGCACTGGCCTTCGAGCCGGTCCAGCCCCGGTTTCTCTGCGACCAGGCGTTGTCCGTCATCAAGACCCAGGCCGAGTCTAAAGACATCGAGTTGATCTTGGGAGTGCCAGATGACCTACCCGAAGTGACCGCTGACCCCCACAAAATCGTATGGGTTCTGGTTAACCTCCTGGCCAACGCCATGCGCTACACGCAAGCCGGGGGCCATATCAGCCTCCAGGGTGAGCGGGTCGGCAACCAGGTGCAACTCTCCGTCACCGATGATGGCGAGGGGATTCCCTTTGACCTCCAGCCCAGGATATTTGAAAAATTTGTCCATGGTAAGCTCAGTGACAGCGGCGGCGGCAGCGGCCTGGGTCTGGCCATCTGCAAAGAAATTGTCAGGGCTCATCGGGGCGCCATCTGGCTCGATTCGATCCCCGGTGAAGGCAGCACCTTTACGTTCACCTTGCCCGTCGCCGTATAACCCCACAAAGGAGGGCTCCTTTATGAGTGACAGGTCGGTGTTGATTGTGGATGACGAAAAAAATATCCGCCTGACCCTCTCCTTGGCCCTCGAGAAACTGAACATCCCGGTGGATACCGCGGTCAACGGGGAAGAGGCTCTCAAAAAGCTGGCGGAGAAATCCTACGGCCTGATGCTCCTGGATCTCCGCATGCCCGGCATCGACGGCATGGAAGTCCTGAGGCGGGTCCCGGCGATCAGGCCGGAAGCCAAAGTGGTAATCATAACCGCCTATGGGTCCATCGAGGCCGCGGTGGAGGCCATGAAGCTGGGAGCGGTGGATTTCTTGCAAAAGCCTTTTGATGCGGAGGACGTGCGGGAACTGGTGTCCTCCCTGTTGGATCAAGCCACCCAGGAAAGATATCGAGGCCGCGAATATGACAGTTATCTTGAGCTGGCCTTCAAGCGCATCAGCGGGGGGGAATTCGACGCGGCCCGGGTCTATGCTCACAAGGCCATATCTATAGATTCAAAGCGCCCCGAGGCCTTCAATCTCCTGGGAGGGTTATATGAAGCTCGCAGCAACCGCCTGGAGGCCGAAAAAAATTACCGGGTCGCATTAGCTCTCACTCCCTCTTATAAGCCGGCCCAGAAGAATTTGGATCGGGTAACCAGCAGGCCCTATACTCCCCTGGGTATTGATTGGGGCTTTCAAGCCAAGGAAGATAGAAAACGATCCTGAAATAAGGGCAGGTTGCCCGATAATCATCACTCGCAGAGCCCCCCCTGGCTGCTTCGGGGCCAGGGTGAGCGCTTAATCTCTCCCTTTGCCAAGACCCGCCCCCGGGTTCGCTCTGCCGGGAATACCCCCTTCACCCTGCCTTAGGGACATTTGACAGCTTTTCTCAATAGGCCACAAGCAGGTAAATCATGCAGAGGGTAACCGTGATGAGCATGGGAACAAAGCAGGCCTTCATGTAGCTCAGGAAAGAAATCTGGTAGCCGGCCTTTTCCATCATGCCCACGGTCACCACGTTGGCCGACGCCCCGATCATGGTGCCGTTGCCGCCCAGGCAGGCCCCCAGAGCCAGGGACCACCACAGGACGCCGCTGTCGGCGCCTGGTATGGTCTGGTTCAGGAAAGCGACAATGGGAAGCATGGTGGCGGTGAAGGGGATGTTGTCGATAAAGGCCGAAGCGATGGCGGAGACCCATAAGACCATGATGATGGCCACCATGAGGGAGCCACCGGAAATATTTCGCACCCACTCGGCGATAAACTGAATCAAACCGGTCTCTTCCGCCCCGGCAATGACGATAAACAAAGCCATAAAAAAGACCAGGGTGGGCCATTCCACCTCATGTTCCAGCATCTCCACAATATCCACCCGGGACAAGACCAACAGGAGCATGGCCCCGGTCAGGGCGGCCACAGAGGGCTGCATGTGAAGCATGCCGTGAACGATGAACAAGAAAATCGTCAAGCCCAGGAGCCATAAACACAGGTTCAGCAGCTTACGGTCGGTGATGTGGTATTCTTCCCGCAGAGAGGCGATGGTGGCTTGTACGTCTTTTACTTCGGCCTGTAGATAGTCTTTTTTATACCAAAAGACATAGTAGACAGCTGTAATGATCATGCAGATCGTGCAAATTCCGGTCAAATTGAGGGCAAATTGGCCAAAAGTGAGGTTGGCGTAAGAGCCGATGAGGATATTGGGTGGGTCTCCGATCAGGGTCGCCGTGCCCCCCACATTGGAGGCGAAAACTTCGGGGATCAGGAAGCTAATGGGGTTGATCTTCAAGGTTAAGGCAATTTCTATGGTCACCGGTATCATGAGCAGCATGGTGGTGACATTATCCAGGAAGGCTGAAATCACCGCGGTAATCCACATAAAAAGAACCGCCAGGACAAAGACATTGCCCCGGGCCAGGGCGTAGCTCTTATAGGCTAGCCACTGGAACATGCCGGTTTTCTTTATGACTCCGACAATGATCATCATACCGAGCAAAAGAAAAACGACATTCATATCCATGGCATGCATGGCGTCTTCAAAAGAAAGAATGAAATAGGCCGAATCGTAGACGCCCAGCGTGTAGTAGAGAAATAACATCAGAGTGGCGCCCAGAAGGGCAGCCAGGGTGC
>DASWLF010000241.1:0-2346 GCA_036396255.1 Desulfobaccales bacterium | reverse complement strand
TGGCCTACCGCCAGGGATATATTGACGCCGGCCAGTTGCGGTTGCTGGCCCAACCCATGGAAAAAAATGGCTACGGCCAGTATCTCTTGAGCATCCTGGCGGAATAAATCCTACCAGTTAGCAGTCCCCGGTGTCCCCCTTTGGCCGCAGATGGGCCCTGCGGTCTGCCGCCACCGCCAGCCAACCCTTGGGGAATATGGCAAATCAGGTGGTGATTTCCAGATCTTCCGGTGAGTTTACGGACGGGGCCGCGTTCTTCGAGCCCGGGCGTGCCTCACCGGCCATGATTAACAGGGAAATCAGCAGGATACCCAGGGGCACCCCTAAAAAAAATCCGAGATAGAAAAGGGCCATAAGTTTACCTGGTAGACCTATCGGCCGCCTCAGGCCAAGACTTGAAAATGACCCACTACCCCCGTGCCGGCCGGTTTGACAGGCCCGGAGGCGTGCGATATAAGTGACTAATGAGTCCAGCCGGCCTGTCTAAATGGTGGGCCTGGTTGGCCAACTTCGAAAACCGCGCTCCTGGAGGCAACCTCCGAGGCGGCCTCAGAGGCAGAGCCCATGGGTAATATAGAGGCCATCCCCATCTCAGGCATCATCCTGGCGGGAGGCTCGGGGACCAGGTTCTGGCCTCTGAGCCGTTCCCTCTACCCCAAGCAGGTCTTGCGCCTGCTGGGCTCCGAATCCTTGCTCCAAGCCACCGTCGAACGGCTGCTGCCCCGCATTCCCTTGGCCCGCCTGGCGGTGGTGACCAATGCCGCCCAGGCGCAACTCATTCACCAGGAACTTAACCGCCAGGGCTGGGGCGAGATCCGCATCTTAATTGAACCCCAGGCCCGCAACACCGCGGCCGCGGCGGGACTGGCCGCGGTGCTATTGGAGGACGAACCCGAGGATCACCTCATGGCGGTGTTCCCGGCGGACCATTTCATCCGGGAGCGGGAGAGTCTTTTGCAGGCCCTGGATCTGGGGGCGGTATGGGCCCGGGCCGGCTATCTGGTGACCTTCGGGATTCCCCCCAGCCGCCCGGAAACCGGCTATGGCTATATCAAACAAGGCTCTGCCCTGGATCCGGAAGCAAAAGTGTTTGGCGCCGCCCGGTTCATCGAGAAACCACCTTTGCCTCAGGCCCGGGCCTTTCTTAAAGACGGCGGCTATTTCTGGAACAGCGGCATCTTCATCTTCCGCCGGGATGTGCTGCTGGCAGCCTTCTGCCGCTACCTGCCGGAACTCTACCAGGGGCTGGCCCGGCTGCAGGACCGAAAAAATCGCCCCCCGCTGGATGAGATCTATCAGAGTTTTCCCAGCATCTCCCTGGACCACGGCATCCTGGAGAAGGCCGACAACGTGGCGGTGGTGCCGGTTACCATGGGCTGGAATGACGTGGGTACCTGGGAAGCCTTGTACGACCTCTTTCCCAGGGACGAACAGGGCAACGTTTTTCTGGGCCGGACCCTGGACCGGGGCAGCCAGGATTCCCTGGTCTATGCGCAAGACCGCCTGGTGGCCACCATTGGCCTGGCACGGACCATCGTGGTGGACACCCCGGACGCCACCCTGGTGTGCCACCGGGACCGGGTCCAGGAAGTCAAGGACCTGGTGGCGGAGCTCCAGCAGCAGAACATGGTGGAATCCATGCAGCACCCCACGGTGGAGCGTCCCTGGGGCCGGTACACGGTGATGGATGAGGGGCCCGGTTTTAAGGTAAAGCGCATCGAGGTGGACCCGGGGAAAAAACTCAGCCTGCAGATGCACCAGCACCGGGCGGAACACTGGGTGGTGGTCTCCGGCAGCGCCAGGGTCACCATCGGCTCGGACGTGAGATTAGTGGCCAGCAACCAGAGCGTCTATATCCCCTTAAATACCCCCCACCGCCTGGAAAACCCGGAAAACGAGCCCCTGAAAATCATCGAGGTCCAAACCGGCGCCTACCTGGAGGAAGACGACATCATCCGCCTGGACGACGATTACTGGCGTCCGGACGTGAAATAACGAGATGAATGGGGGAGGGGGCTAAGGGCCGGTAAGACGCCAAATAAGAATCTCTCGCCAAGGCGCAAAGACGCAAAGAAAAAAGGCCGGTCCCTGGGGACCGGCCTTTTGTTTCTTTATCTTGGCGTTCTTTGCGTCTTTGCGTGATAGAAATTTTCTGTGCCTGGGCGGCCCCTGGCCCTCCCCCCAAAATATTTCCGCTTTTTTTTCACCAACCGCGCCGGGTTGGGGGATTTCCGGGGTTTATAGAGTAAAGCCCGGAGTACCGGACTTAACCATATCAGAAAGAGATAGAGGAGATAATTGCATGAGAAAAAGCAAGATGTCGCTGGCGATAGTGCTGGCCCTGGT
>DASWLF010000240.1:0-2225 GCA_036396255.1 Desulfobaccales bacterium | reverse complement strand
TTCTGATCTTATTGATCAATTTGATCATTGGAATTATCGTTTTAAAATTAATCCCATCTCCAATGCCTGGCCGTATTGGCGGGAGTTCGTTCAAAGCATGAGCGCCCGCATGGGTTTTCCGGCGCTGACGGTCCCCCTATTGGAAATCGCGCCGAAAAAAACCGCGACGAAAAGATCGAAAAGTCAGCCTGCTAAAAAGGTGTCCACCCGGCGAAAGAAACTCAGTGCGTGAGCCTTTCTTTAAACAGGAAGTTGATATAATGGCCGCGAGATTAAAGCGGCCATTTTTCATTTATTAATGACGCCATGAAAAAACCAGTTATTTTAGAAAAGCGCCCCCTGGCGCCGCTGACCACCTGGAAAATCGGCGGCGTGGCCCAATACCTGGCCGTGCCCCAGGACCTGGAGGACGTCTGCGCCCTCATGCGCCTGGCCCAGGACCGGGGCTGGCCCCTGTGGTTCCTGGGCCGGGGCTCCAACGTGCTCATTGCCGACCGCGGCCTCCCGGGGCTCACCCTGCACCTGGCCCGGAGCCTGCCGAAGTTGGAGCGCCGAGGCGACTCGCTGCGGGCCGGGGCCGGAGTGGCGCTGCCCCGGCTGGCCCGCACCGCCATGAAGTTGGGCTTTGCCGGGTTTGAGTTCCTGGCGGGCATCCCCGGCACCGTGGGGGCGGCGGTGCGCCTCAACGCCGGGGCCCACGGCGGCAACCTGGCCCAGGTGCTGCGGCGGGTGTGGGTGGTGACCCCGCGGCTCCAGCTCCTGGAGCTCAAGGTCGGGGAGTTGGGCCTGGGGTACCGGTCCTCCCTGCTCCTCAACTTCCCCCACTGGCTGGTGGTGGAAGCCGAGTTTACCCTGCAAACCCCGGCACCGCCGGAGACCGTCAGGAGCCGCATGGAGGAGCTGCTGGCCCTGCGCCGCCAGCGCCTGCCCGCCAACCCCAGAAGCTGCGGCAGCGTCTTCAAGAACCCGCCGGGCACGCCGCCGGCGGGGCTGCTCATCGAGGCGGCGGGCTTCAAGGGACGGCGGGTCGGCGAGGCCCTGGTGTCCCGCAAACACGCCAACTTCATCCTGAACCAGGGCCACGCCACCGCGGCCCAGGTGAAGGCCCTTATCAGCGACATCCAGGAAAAGGTCTGGCGGACCCAGGGCGTGGCCCTGGAGCGGGAAGTCGTCTTCCTGCCGGATGATTTGAGATGAGGGTATTGCGGGGGAGGGGGCTAAGGGCCCACGGCCCTTACCCCCTCCCCCAAAACTTCAGCCCGCAGGGCTGGAAATTTATGCTTATCGATGGTTAAAATTGCCTAAACGACCAGATGCGAGGTAAACCCATGATACGCCGGGAAGTGTGGTATTTCCGCAACGTGGGTCCGGAAAACACCCCGGCCTGCCTGGAGCTCATGGAGAAGGCGGTGGCGGCAGGCTTCCGCCACATCGTGGCGGCCTCCACCACCGGGGCCAGCGGCGCCGAGGCGGCCCGGCGGCTTACGGGCCACCGGGACGTGAACCTGGTGGTGGTGGGCCATTCCGTGGGCTTTAAGGGGCCCAATATCGACGAGTTTCTCGATGAGCACTACCAGGAGATCACCCGCCGGGGCGGCAAGGTGCTCAAGGCCACCATCCTGACGCATTCCCTGGAAACCAGTCTGGCGGACCAATTCAAGGGCAGCGCCCCCACCCTGCTCATCGCCAACACCTTGCGGCGCCTGGGCCAGGGCCTCAAGGTGGGCTGCGAGATCGTCATGGAGGCGGTGGACGCGGGCCTCATCCCGGAAGGGGAAGAGGTGGTGGCCATCGGCGGCACCGCCCGGGGTTGGGACACGGTGGCCATCGTCAAAAGCGCCGCCTCCAAGCGCTTCCTGCAACTGTCGGTGCTGGAAATCTGGGGCAAGCCCCGGGTGTGAGGGGGCGCCCGGAAAAAAACCGGGGGGGTAAGGAGGCGGAGAGATTGCCACGCCTTACCCTGGCCGCCTAGCCGTAGCTCCTCTCCAAATTCTCCAGGTCCTGGACTGCCACGGTCCGGTCGCGACCTTCCAGTTTGGCACGGTACAAGGCGGCGTCCGCCTTCTGGATCAAAGCCTCCCCGGTGGGGTCGTGATCCGGAAAGACCGCCACTCCCGCCGAAATGGTGGTGCACGGCAACGATTTGCCCAGATACCCCACCTGGAGTTTCTTGATCATTTTTTGCAACTTCTCGGCTCGGTCCAGGGTAACCTCTAAGGACGCCC
>DASWLF010000239.1:0-6312 GCA_036396255.1 Desulfobaccales bacterium | reverse complement strand
AGCTCCACCTTGCCCACCACGGTGCGCAGGGCCCCGGTGAAAGAGCCTTTCTCATGCCCGAAGAGCTCGGATTCCAGCAACTCCCGGGGAATGGCGCCGCAGTTCACCGGCACCAGCGGTCCCTGGCTTTTCAGGCTGCGTTCGTGGATGGCCTGGGCCACCATCTCCTTGCCGGTGCCGCTGGCCCCGGTGAGCAGCACGGGCAGATCGGCGGGCGCCACTTTGCGGATCAGGTTGAACACCTGGAGCATGGCCGGGCAGGTGCCGATCATCTCCTGGTGGTCCCGCAGATCCCCCTTGCAAACTTTCTGGGGGAAACTGCTGGCGGGCTCCTGGTTAGGCCGAGCCTTTTTAACTGGCTTTAGATAGTCAGGATCTTGAGTACCACTTTGCATCGAGACACTCCTCGACAGCTGCGGTCCATATTCCCGGATCAGCGACAAACAGAAACTAGATCGAATGGCAGTTTAAAGTTACCAAGTCTTCTCATTTGGCATCGCTGAGAGAAGCTTTACCTTAGGAAGCACGATTTTCGACTGCAATATTGGTACCAAATCAAATTAGCAAATAAAACCAAGTAGATATCTTTCGAACTATATTTTATCAACCCTGCGGCAAGATTTTGTTTAAAATTCCTAACATTGGCGTTCCATTTATGTTCACGAAATTAAACTGAAGCCTGCCCGTGGTCGCCCGTTTTGACCAGAGGCCCCCTGCCTCTGGGTAATCTCTCAAGAAAAAGCCCCAGCCATGTTCCCCGCTGGGGCTGACCTATTGCTAACCCACTACGGTTAGCAGCTCGGATGTATTGGCCTTGAAACAATCCGGTGGCGGCGGCGGGACTCGAACCTCCGTCCGCCCCTGGTCCCGGTAAGCTACTCCAGCCTCAGCCGGTATCGGGCTTTCGGCCCCGAAGACTGCCGCCGGCCGAATTCTTGGAGGCTAGCCGGCGTTACCTTTTCGTCCGCCAGGCCGCAGCTGCCAACCGGGCCGCCGGGCAAGGGGATGGGCCAATGAGACCTTTTTACCGGCCCTACCGCCGTTGCCGGGCCGCGGCCATGAGCCGGTACACCGAGGCCCCCGCCAGGGCGGCGATATCCTCGGTGGGCAAATGCTGGGCAATGGTCTCATCAAACAGGATGTTGGCCTCCGGGGGGAATTCCTCATCCCCCCGCCACAGCACATGGGTGATGGGCACCAGGGGAAAGGCCAGGAAGCGCGCCGCGGCGTCCCCCAGTTCCTGGGCCTCGCCCCCCAGCCGGGCGGCCACCTCGAGGAAGAGCCCCAGGTCCCGGCCGAAGGTCGAAAGCAAAGGCTTCTTGGCCCGGGAGACAAAGGCCGACCAGTAGAAGGAGCCCTCGGGCACCTGGCGGAAATCGATATTTTTGCCGGTGAGCAGTTTTCCCGTGGTCTTCAAGAGGTAATGGAGGATGAGGATCTGCTCCGTCAGGGGGAGGTCTCCCGGGCCGTGAACCGGCGCCACTTCGATCTCCGGCCAACTTACCCGCCGCCCCTGGCCGAAATAGGGCACGATTATGCCCTCTTGGCCGGCTTCGAAGAAAAATTCGCACCGGCTCCGGCCCGCCAGCCGCTTGGGGTTGAGGTTTTTAAGTTCGGCCACCGCCAGGGCGATGGCTGCTTTGTAGTCATCGATGCGAGGCATGTCAGCTCCTTTCAGAGTGGGGTGGGGGTGACGGCTACGCCTCTGGAAAATTGCGACTTAGCTGGTACTTAATTGCAGAAGTTCGCGCCTTATATGAGACCCATTTTTATTCCCCCCTTTTCCAAAGGGGAGTTAGGATGGATTTTATAACGCCTTGAAATCACCCTAAATCCCCCTTTTTCAAAGGGGGACTTTATCTAGTGTAGTGTCCCAGGTGCAGTTTTCATTATTTTCGGAGGGGCGCACCTGCGGGTTTGCCCTAAAATAGGGCGGACCCATGGGTCCGCCCTTACAGAAGATACTAATAGTTTTGAAAATAATATCCGGGACACGATGATAGCCGGTCAGAACCTTGAAAAAGCCCCCTGGGTTGGTGACCAACCCGAGATAATCCGCCTCCTGGCCGTCCTGCTTAGTACAGGCAAATTATTATATAATAAAAATAACTTGACATGGGGGGAATTGATATTTTACGATTCATTAAGTCGAGGGCATAAACGATATGCAATCCTGCTGGCGCCGGAACTATTTTTTTAGCTATTATTACTTTCCGGGCCTGGAGTGCGCCTCGACTTTTAAAAGACTGTAGGCAGAAATAAAAAAAATCTTTTAAAAGCCGTGGCGCTGGCGAGGCGACCACGGCTTTTTTTATCGGCCGGCCGGGGGTGCCTCGGAGCCCAAGCCGGGCGTCCACGACGAGGAGGAAGCAGTGGTTGGCAAACAGATTCGCTTAGAGCGCATTATGAACCGGGACACCGGGCGCACGGTCATCGTCCCCATGGACCATGGGGTCACGGTGGGTCCCATTGACGGCCTCATCGACATGAAGACCACGGTTAACGCGGTGGCCACCGGCGGGGCCAACGCCATCGTCATCCACAAGGGGCTGGTGACCAGCGGCCACCGCCGCCGGGGCAAGGACGTGGGGCTCATCATCCATCTGTCGGGCTCCACTAATCTCTCGCCTTACCCCAACGCCAAGACCCTGGTCTGCACCGTGGAGGAGGCCATCAAGCTGGGAGCCGACGCCATCTCCATCCACGTCAATATCGGGAACGGCAGCGAACGGGAGATGATGGCGGACCTGGGACAGGTGGCCCGGGAGGCCCGGGACTGGGGCATGCCGCTGTTGGCCATGATGTACCCCCGGGGCGAGAAAATCAAAGATGAGTACGACCCCCAGGTGATCCAACACGTGGCCCGACTGGGTGCGGAACTGGGGGCGGACCTCGTCAAGGTGTCCTACACCGGGTCGGTGGAGTCCTTCCGCAAGGTAGTGGGCGGCTGCCCGGTGCCGGTGGTTATCGCCGGCGGCCCCAAGATGAGCTCGGACCGGGAGATTCTGGAGATGGTGCAGGGCTCCATCGAAGCCGGCGGCGCCGGGGTCTCCATCGGCCGTAACGTCTTCCAGCACCGGGACCCCAGCCGCATGGTGGGAGCCATCAGCCTCCTGGTGCACGAAAACTCCGGCGTGGAGGAAGCCCTGTCCTTCCTCCAGGCGGTTTAAAGACAGTTTGGAGTTTCGAGTTTCGAGTTTCGAGTTTTGAGTTTCGAGAAAAGAAATGCCCCAATCAAGCCTCGGTCGAAGGAATGGCAGGGCTCCAAATGTGCAAGGCTTTCTATTACTCGGAGCATTAAAGAAATTGCATTGGCTCGGTTTGAGGGCACGGCACGCCGTCCCCCCACGGTTCGAAAAGGGCAATCGGTTTTTCGCTCCGAGTAATAACTAAAAACTCGAAACTCGAAACTCGAAACTAAAGGAAGTGAGCGTGAGCCTAAAACAACTCTGGGTCAAAATCGACCCCTGGGAGAAGAAACTGGTGACCGCGGCCCTGGAGTCCGGGGCCGACGCGGTGTGGGTCCCGGAAGGCAAGGCCGGCGAGGTCAAGGCCCTGGGGCTGATTTCCGTGGTGGCGCCGGACGGCGACCTGGTCCCGGGCCGGGATCTCCACGAAGTGGCCATCCGCGGCACCGAAGACGAAGCCGAGGTCATCCGCCTGGCGCGCCAGGGGCCCGTGGTGGTTAAGACCCCGGACTGGACCATCATCCCCCTGGAAAACCTGGTGGCCCAGAGCGGCAACATCTTCGTGGAGGTGACCAACCTGGACACGGCCAAGACCGCCCTGGGGGTGCTGGAAAAGGGCGTGGACGGGTTGGTGGTGGTGGGGGCCCAGGCGGGGACCATCAAGCAGATCGCCCGGCTGGTCAAGGAATTATCACCCCCCGTGGCCCTGACCGGAGCCCGCATCAGGCGGGTGCAGGCCCTGGGGATGGGCGACCGGGTCTGCGTGGACACCTGCGCCAACCTGGGCCTGGGTGAGGGCATGCTGGTGGGCAACTCCTCCGGGGCCCTGTTCCTGGTGCATGCCGAGTCCCTGGAAAATCCCTACGTCGCCCCCCGGCCCTTCCGGGTCAACGCCGGGCCGGTGCACGCCTACATCCGGGTCTCCGCCGACAAGACCAGGTACCTGGGGGAGCTGAAAGCCGGGGATGAGGTGCTGGTGGTCAACTTTGAGGGCCGCACCCGGCCGGCGGTGGTGGGCCGCCTCAAGGTGGAGCGCCGGCCCCTGATGCTGGTGGCCGCGGAAGTGGACGGCCAGGAAATCACCACCATCCTGCAAAACGCCGAGACCATCCGGCTCACCCGCCCGGGCGGCGAGGCGGTTTCCATCGTCAGCCTGCAGAGCGGGGACGAAGTGCTGGTGGCCCTGGAGGAGGCCGGACGCCACTTCGGCCACAAAGTCCAGGAAACCATCCTGGAGAAATGAACATGACGGCAAAAGATACCATCCGACAGCAGATCGACGCCCTGGACCGGGAATTGCTGGCCCTGTTGAACCGCCGCCAGACCCTGGCCCAGGAAATCGGCCGCATCAAGAACCGGGAAGGCCACGGCACCCTGGATTTCCAGCGGGAGGAAGAGGTCCTGGCCCACCTCATGCACCTCAACCCCGGCCCCCTGAGCCAGGCAGCCCTGCGCAACATCTTCCGGGAGGTCATCTCCGCGGCCCGGGAGGTCCAGATGCCCTTCGGGGTGGCCTTCCTGGGGCCCGAGGCCACCTTCTCCCACCTGGCGGCCCTGAAAAAATTCGGCCGGGCCACCCGGTTCGGCCCCTTGACTACCATCGAGGAAGTCTTCGAAGAAGTGGAAAAGGGCAAGTACCAGTACGGGGTGGTGCCCATCGAGAATTCCACCGAGGGCATCGTCAACGTCTCCCTGGACCTGTTTGCCGAGACCGCTCTCAGGATCTGCGGGGAGATTTTCCTGGAAGTCTCCCACGACCTGGTGTCCAAGTCCGGCCAGCGGGCCGACATCGAGGTGGTGTACACCCACCCCCAGGCCTACGCCCAGTGCCGCCGCTGGCTGAATACCCACCTGGGGGACATCCCCATCCTGGAGGTGGCCTCCACCGGGGTGGCGGCCCAGAAGGCGGCCAAAAACCCCAACGCCGCGGCCATCGCCAGCGCCTTCGCGGCGCCGCTGTATGACCTGCGGGTAGTGGAGAGCCGCATCGAGGACCAGCCGGGCAACGTCACCCACTTCTTCGTCATCGGGCCCGATTCCCCCGGCCTCACCGGCGCGGACAAGACCTCCATCATCTTCGCGGTGGACAACATTCCCGGGGCCCTGTACAAGACCCTGCGGCCCCTGGCGGAACGGGGCCTCAACATGACCCGCATCGTCTCCCGGCCCGCCAAGAACGAAGCCTGGCGCTATCTCTTTTTCGTGGACCTGGACGGCCACCGGGACGACCCCCAGGTGGGCCAGGCCCTGGAGGAAATCAAGACCCTGAGCGCCCACTTCAAACTGCTGGGCTCCTACCCCCGGGCCGCGGGCGTGGAGAACCTGAGTTGATAATCGTTTTCTGTTTTCGGTTTTCGGTTTTCGGTTAAAGCCCACTGTCGTTTTAGGCCAACCGTAGTAATAATTTTTAACTTACTGATTCTGAAAAGGATTTGTCATTCAAAGAAATGCCAGACAGAAAACAGAAAACCGAAAACCGAAAACCTCAACTCAGAATTTGCGTCCCCGTGGTGGAGGCCGCGGTGCACCGGGCCCGGAGCAAGTATCTCCGGGCGGCCCGCAAGGGGTTGTGGGCCGAAATCCGGCTGGACTACCTGGAGCAGCCCGACCTGCAGCGGCTCTTCCGCACCCACCCCGGGCCGGTCATCGCCACCAACCGGCTGGCCGGCCAGGGCGGCCGCTGGCAGGGCTCCGAGGAGGAGCGCCGGCGGTTGCTGCTGGAGGCCATGGACCTGGGGGCGGATTTCCTGGATGTGGAACTGGCCGCGGACGCCGCCTGGCGCCAGGACCTCTGGAGCCGCCGGGGGCAGGCCAAGATCATCCTCTCCTGGCACGATTTTGCCGGCACCCCGGAAGCCCCCCGGCTGGAAGCCGTCATGAACGAGATGCTGGCCGCGGCCGCCGACGTCCTCAAGGTGGTGACCATGGCCCGGCAGCCGGAGGACAACCTCCGGGTCCTCTCTCTCATCCCCCGGGCCCGGGCCCAGGGCCGGGAGATCATCGCCTTTTGCATGGGGCCCCTGGGCAAGTGGTCCCGGGTGGTGGCGCCGCTGCTGGGCAGCTACCTGACCTTTGCCCCTTTTACCAAGAAAGGGGCCTCGGCCCCGGGGCAGTTGACGGTGAA
>DASWLF010000238.1:0-3099 GCA_036396255.1 Desulfobaccales bacterium | reverse complement strand
CAGGTCTAAAGAGCTAGCCCGCACAACCGCCGGAAGTTATCCCCCAGGATGGCCCGGGTCTGGGCCTCCGGCAGGTTGAGGCCCAGGATTTTCGCCAGTTCCGTCTGAGGGTGGCTGAAGGGGTAGTCGCTGCCGAACAGCAGGCGGTCACTGCCGTAACGCCGGAGAAAATCCTTGATTTCGGGGAGGGCGGCGGTGGAGGTGTCGGCATAGACCCGGGGGCGGCCCCAGACTCCGGCCCGGTCCAGGGGCACGTAGCCGCCGCTCAAGCCCCCCAGGTGGGGGATGATGACCGGCAGGTCCCCGGCCAGGTGGTCCAGGAAGAACAGGGTGTTTTCCAGGGTCTCCTCCAGGAGGATGGGAAGGCCCATGGTCCGGGCCACCTCCAGGAATTCCCGGCAGCGGGGGTCTTCGTAGCGGTACACCGGCTCATCGGCGTGGCGGTGCCACTTGATGGCGGCGTATTCCGGCCCCAGGTCCTCCCAGGCGAAGTCGTTCCATACGAAGAAATAGGGGAAGATGTCCAGGCCCGGCCCGGCGCCGCCGCGCTTCAGGTCCAGCAGGTAGCGGTGCGCCGCCCGGCGGCAGTCCTGCCAGGCGGGGCTGTCGGTGAAACGGCGGTCATAGCGGTCGTAAATGTCTTCCACCGGAGGAATGACCCCGACCCCGCTGATGCCCGCCCCCACCAGCAGCGGCCGGGCGTTTTCCCAACCCCAGGAAACGTTCTGGATGCCGGTGTGCAGATGACTGTCGATGATTTGGTAAGTCATCATAAATTTAGGATTGGCTCAGGGGTTAATTACGGCAAATATTTAAATAAATACACTTAACGGATTATCCAGGGTGGATATTCTGGTCTGCTTCATTATGGTTTCACGGACCATCTTGGGCAAGGAAAATAACCGTTGATGGGTGTGCCCGTCATAATACTTAAGGGGGGAGGAAAGACGGCTTTTTATTCTGCCGTCTATTTCTTGAGAACTTAACTTCGAAGCCTGCAACTGGTCGGAGCCCAATAAAAACCCCCACATGGCCTCGAAGCTGGGGATAAAGTCGCCATAGGACTCAACCCGGTTAAAAACCGCGGCCAGGGTCTGATGGAGCACCGAATGGAGGTCGGACTGGTGGTAAAAGATGGCGCTGGCCTGGGTGGCAAAGATGCCGTTGGCCGTCAGGAGGCCCTTAACGGACTGGAAAAATTCCCTGGTATAAATCCGCGCCGCCGGACCCCAGGGAACCGGATCATTAATGTCCATGAGCACCAGATCAAATCTGGCCGCGGCGTTTCTGACAAAATCCAGGGCGTCGGCGAAGATCAAGGTAACCCTGGGGTCCCCGTAAGCCCCGCCGTGCCACTCAGGCAGATGCCGGCCGCAAATCTCGATTAACTTTTGATCAATATCCAGCATGGTTATTTCTTCAACCGCAGGATATTTCACTACTTCCCTTAAAGTCGCACCCTCTCCTCCTCCCAGGATTAACACCTTCCGCAGGCGGTCCGCCAGAATCATGGCAGGATGCACCAGGCATTCGTGGTAGATGTATTCATCGGCTGCCGCGGACTGCAGCTGATTATCCAGTATGAGAATTTTCCCGAGATCATAGGTTTCGATGATCTTGACGCCCTGGTGGTCGGTGGCGCCGGCAAAGACGTGCTCCTTAACGCGATGCATGGTCAACTTGTGGTCGCTTTCCACATCGAAAAACCATTCGTTGGGAAAATCCTGGTTCATGGGCTTCCTCGCCTCGAAAATTTGCAAAGCTGGCTCGTTCCCCTGGAAATAAGGGCAAAGAAGATGTTTAAGATAAGATTATGGGGCGGGCCCTCCGAGGCTCCATAAGCGGCGGGGGGACTGAACCTCTTATGGCCCCTGGGCCTCTGCACCCCCGGTCTCAACAGGTAAGGTGCAGGGCCGCGGCCAGGCGGCGCCGGCCGGCCAGCGCGTTGATTACCGGCACCGCCTCCCGGGTGGGTTTGACCACCAGGTCGATGCCCCTTTCCTGGAGGTACGTGGCCAGGTCCTGATCCACCCGCAGATTCCCGGGGTTACCGGTGCCCACCACCAGAACCTGGGGGTCGGCCGCCAGGGCTTCGGCCACGTCGTCCAGCTGCAGCAGGTGGCCCTCGCGGCGCCACCAGTCGCTCTTGATGTGGCCCGGCCAGATCAGGAGGTCCTGGCGGTAGGATTGGCCGTCGATGACCAGGTGCCCAAATTCATAGCTGTCGATGTGCATAACTTCTCCTAACCGCGGTGGCCGCCTCCCCTGTAGATGTCAAAGTAGGGCGGGGTGTACCAGTACTCGAGTTCGGGAGGGTACCACTCCCGGGGCACGGGATAATAGTATTTTTCCCAGGTGGGATACCCCTGGAAGGTAATTTCCCGGGCCTTCAGCAGGGGCAGGCCGTTTCTGGCGCCCGTCACTATCCCGGCCACCGCGACCTTGCTTTTGGGCTGGTACTGGCTGGGGCTCAACCACTGGTCGCTCTCCACCAGGAAAGTGCCGCCGGACACGGTGCCGATGGGGTAGAGTTTGTGGTCCAACTGGCGCTGGTCCACCGTCAGCAGGCTCCCTTTCTCCCAGGGCTGGACGCTCATCACTAAGCCCCCCAGGATCTCCAGGCGGCCCTGGTACCGGTCCGGGTGGGCCGCAAGCTCGGCAAAACCGACCTGGGGTCCGGCTTCCTGCTGCAGGCTGGTGGAAATGGCGGGACCGCACCCCGCCAGCACCAGGAGGAACCCCAGGATGAAGAATATAGCTTTCATGGCAACGCTCCTTGATGGTTTGTTAGCCGTAGACTCGCCGCGGGCTGTTTTATACTTTTATTATAATCATAATTTTTCCGAATGGAGGCAAGAAAGAACCAAGGGCGGCCATCAGGGCTTAAGCGCGGCGGTGTGGGGCTGCATTCGTCTTAAATGAACGGTGAGTCTCCATAAAGATGGAGCGCCCCGCCTCTCCCCCTCCCTTGGGGGGGCGGAGTGGCGAGTGAAAAATCTTCTACGCCCCCCCACCGGAAACCGAAAACCGAAAACGGAAAATCGAAAACCCCGATAAGTTTGCCGGATGGGCGGGATATGCTAAAGTATTGCCATGAAA
>DASWLF010000237.1:0-3414 GCA_036396255.1 Desulfobaccales bacterium | reverse complement strand
GCCATAAAAAAGACCAGGGTGGGCCATTCCACCTCATGTTCCAGCATCTCCACAATATCCACCCGGGACAAGACCAACAGGAGCATGGCCCCGGTCAGGGCGGCCACCGAGGGCTGCATGTGAAGCATGCCGTGAATGATGAACAAGAAAATCGTAAAGCCAAGGAGCCACAGACACAGGGCCAGCAGCTTACGGTCGGTGATACGGTATTCTTCCCGCAGGGAGGCGATGGTGGCTTGAATGTCTTTTACTTCGGCCCGAAGATAGTCTTTTTTATACCAGAAGACATAATAGACAGCCGTGATGATCATGCAGATCGTGCAAATTCCGGTCAAATTGATGGCAAATTGGCCAAAAGTGAGGTTGGCGTAAGAGCCGATGAGGATATTGGGTGGGTCTCCGATCAGGGTTGCCGTGCCCCCCACATTGGAGGCGAAAACTTCGGGGATCAGGAAGGTAATGGGGTTGATCTTCAAGGTCAAGGCAATTTCTATAGTCACCGGGATCATGAGAAGCATGGTGGTGACATTATCCAGGAAGGCCGAAACTATTGCGGTAATCCACATAAAAAGAACCGCCAGGACAAAGACATTGCCCCGGGCCAGGGCGTAGCTCTTATAGGCCAGCCACTGGAACATGCCGGTTTTTTTTATGACCCCGACAATGATCATCATACCGAGCAAAAGAAAAACGACATTCATATCCATGGCATGCATGGCGTCTTCAAAAGAAAGAATGAAATAGGCCGAATCGTAGACGCCCAGCGTGTAGGAGAGAAATAACATCAGAGTGGCGCCCAGAAGGGCAGCCAGGGTGCGGTGCAGCCATTCCAGGGCGATAATGAGATACACCACGAGCAAGATAAGCGTCGCCAGCCAGAAAGCCGGGGTGACCTGCCGTTCCAGGCCGAGGTTCTGTTGGGTGTAAAATAGATGGTTGCCAGCCGCATCAATTCCACCAGCCAGCAGCTTCACTTGAATGGGTCCGGAAGCCCGCCAGGCGGGTTTGGAAGCTTGAATTTTTACCTCCGCCCCGGGCAAAGTGCCAGCCGGCAGGGTAAATTCCGCGGCGAAGCTGCCCGAGGCCCCGGTGCGAACGTCAGCCTCTTTTCCCAGGGGTTGAAGAGGCTGGCCGTTCACCGTCACCTCCACCGCCACATCTTTAATGCCTTTCCCCTGAGTATTTTTTACCGTTCCCGCCAGATTGAGATGATCTTCGGCCCGGGTGTCGGTGGCCAGGAGTGCCAGAACCAGTCCGGCCAGCAGGAACCAGCGGAGTTTATTGGTCGTGACAGTCGGTTTCTTTCGCAACGTTACTACCTGTTTGTTTTAAGAGGTACTTTATCCGATTGCTGCCGTGGTTTAGTCGGCGCCAGGGTTCGGAACTCAGTCATAGACCACGGCCACCGCGGCCCGGAAGACGGTGTGCACCACGCTATTGGTGACACTACCAATGAGCAGTTTGGCCAAACCCGAAAGTCCCCGGCTGCCCATGAGGATGAGGGGATAGCCGCCTTCCTCGGCTTGCTGGACAATGGCCTGGGCCGGCTGCCCGCTGACCAGCTTTTCCTCCCAGCATCCCTCCAAGCCGGCTTCTTGGAGGATGCCCCGAGCTACAGCCAGAATCTTCTCTCCCTCTTCCACCAGAGCATTGGGCCCTTCATGGATTTTCATCCCCATGAGGGCAATATCGATGACATGGAACAGGGTCAGAGAAGGCGCCATCGGCCTGAAGGCCTGAGCCAGGGCCGCCGCCTGACGGACTGCGGCCAGGCTGGACTCAGACCCGTCCAGGGGAAGAAGCATAGGGGAAATGGGACAACCGGCCCTTGGTGTTGCCTCTTGGGCGGCCACGTATACGGTCACCCCCTGCGCCAACGACAAGACGCTCCGCGTGACGCTCCCCAGGAGCATGGCTTGGAGAGGCGACAAGCCCCGCCGGCCCATGATGATGGTGGAAAAAGCTTCTTCCTGGGCCAGTCGGATGATCTCATCGCTGACCTTGCCTTCGACGATGCGAACCTCGATGGGGGCTTGGACGCCCAAAGACTGGAGGATTTTTTTCCCTTCCTCCAGTAAGGGGAGGACTTCCCCCTCCACGTAGCGTTTCCGGATCCTTTGCCAATCCTTGTCCTTATCCATGCGGGTAACCCGCAAGTCCACATTATGGATATGCCGGGCCAGGTAACTTCCCCCGATTATCTGCAACAGAGTCAGACCTTTTACCGCTTCCTTGCCAGCTATACTGAGTTGGGCGGCCAGCTCCAGGGCGTTCCGGGCTGACTGACTGCCATCATAAGGAAGCAAGATTTTCGTAATGGGATAAGGAAGCAGGGTCATGTTTGCAGTACCTGAATTATAGGATTAATGCGGAGATGGCGTTTAGCTCGCTAAATTTCAGCATAGCATTATTCCTTATCGGAATACATGAGATTTTCTGGCGGGAAGATGACATCTTGCTGGAGTTTTAGTCGATGGCGCGGTGGAGTTTCTCCCCCAAGCCCTCACCGAATCGGACGTGAACCTTTCGGCTCATCCAGCTCCTCTACACCAGCCAGAGGAAGCGAGACTATCTGCCGATAAGAAACGAGCACCGGCTTATTCATGGTCGGTTTGAACTCTTAAAAATGGTCTTGAAGGAACTTGTTGTGCTTCTGCAAACTATCTTGCCATGATCAAAACTTCTTTAAAATATCAAATAGTTGAAGGTATGATCCGCATAGTGAAAGAGGTTTGCCTGGTCAAGTCTTGGCGATCATGCGCCAGCGGGCGACACCCTTAAAGCCAGCCAGAACCTCCCCCATGTTATCTGGCATCCAGACACCGCCCTGACCCTATCTACCGCGCACTATGCACCCCGGCAGCCGCGGGTGCACTGACGCCCCCCCGGCCCTCGCCTCTACCCCCGGCTCACCCGCGCTGATGGCCCAGCCAATTCGCAAGGGGCGGTAGCAGATGTCGATGCGGATCGTATCCATGAATGGCTCCCAGCAATGACCTAACCCTGTAGGAGTATTCCACTCCTTTTAGAGATCTTTATGCTCCAACTATTTCAGCGTTAAGGGAGCATGAAAAGGGAAAGGCAGGTAACTGAGCTCATATCATCCTTCTATCTCGTTTAAGCCTTAGGCTCGTCTATATGGGTGGCGCCCAAGAGAGGTAGGTGCCCTTTGGCCATCCGCTCCTCTTGGGGACGAAGTTGGGGACAAATTGGTGCAGAAGGCCAAAGAAAAAGGCGTAACCTGTTTAGATTACGCCTAATTTATTAATATGGTGCCGAAGGCGGGATTTGAACCCGCACGGGTATTCCCCACCACCCCCTCAAGATGGCGTGTCTACCAGGTTCCACCACTTCGGCACAGGTGCATCATTTGTTAGGACCAGCCGGCGGGGCCTGGGGCCCGGGAGCGACGGG
>DASWLF010000236.1:0-3057 GCA_036396255.1 Desulfobaccales bacterium | reverse complement strand
AAAGAATTCGGCCATCAGCTCTCGGGCCAGGAAATGATGGGTGACGATGCCCGCCCTGATTTTGACTTTCCTGACCTGGCCCACCACCGCAAAGGCGTCTTCGTAGACCTCTTTGCTGCGGAAAAAACTTTCCAGAAACAGCTGGCGTTGTTTGGTTTCCGGTGGAGTATTACTTGCTTGATTGCTTTGATGGTACCATAGAAATAAATAAAAAAGACAGATTACTTCTAAGATGATTAAAATAATTGAAAGTAACTTAATTACGTAATTAAGAAGCCTGGGGTTCTTCAAAGCCGGTTATTTGAAGAGAGACCTGGTCCAGGCCGGCATATCCGGCACCCTGGCCTTGTCGTCGGTGTAGTTCCATTCCCGCCATTTCTCGTCGGTCAGCCTCTCTCCCAGGGGCCCGGTAAATTCGTAGTAGGAGTACACCAGGCCTTTGGTCAACCGGACGCCATTCTGGTCGTTCACCGCCACATAGATGTAGTTGGGGATGCCCACCCCTTCGTAGAGAATCTCGGCTTTGACCATGTCGGTGAAGACATCGGCCACCAGGGCGGCCCGGCCGTAATTTTCGGTGGCTTCCTCTCCCGGCAGGGGGCTCAACACCCAGCGCAAGTTTCCCGGCGCCAGCCGCAGTTTTTCAAAATCCTCCGCCGCAATAGTCTCATTCTGCAACTCCGCAATGGCGATTTTCCGGAAGAATCCCACCACCTCCAGGAAGTCGTCGTGGCGCCGGCGGAACTCGTTGTCCAGGAGGCCCCGCTGGGCCAGGCCGTCCCGGGTCAACTGGATCAACGGCAGGAGCCGGTCGAAAAACTCGATGTTGGGCTCCACGTAGCCCTTGGGAACCGGGGGGATCTTTTCCTCTTCTTCGCCGTTCCCCATTTCGGCATAAACCTGCTTGGCATAAAGCAAAGTGTCATGTTTGAGTTCGGTCCAGGAGCCCAGCGCCCCTTGCAGGTTTTTGCGCGGCCAGTCGGCGTTTTTCATGAACATGGGATAACCTTTGAGGTCCGCCGCTTCCTGGAAGAGCGCTTTCAGGGTATGGAGCCAGCTCCAGTAAAGGTTTTGGGTCCAGTCCTCCGGGGAGAGCTTGGCGAAATAACCGGCCAGCCGGTCCAGGCGATTTTTCAGGACCTGTTTGGAGTGGGGGGCGTTTTTCGCCACCCACTCATCAAGGAGCGGCGGCGCGGTTTTGCTCCCCAGCAGGGCCATGACCATCAAGGCGGTGGGCCTGCTGGGCAGCCGCTCCCCGGTTTGCGGGTCGGGCTTCTCCTGTCCCTGGGTCAGGGTGGCAAAGATAAAGGCGTCGGGGGTAAACCTCTGCCCCATGAGGCGGAATCCCCGGGTTTTGTCTTGCAGTTCTTCCTTGGAGAGCTCCAGGACCTGGTCGCCGAAGGCGTAGGAAGACATGATGCGGGGCTTGCGGTAATTTTTCAAGGCCTGTTGCAGCCCGGCGATCTGCTGGGCGGTAAGGTCGCCGCTGCCGGCTCCCGTGAGCGCCTGCCGGTATTCATGGGGGCCCAGGTCGTCGCTTTCCCCCACGAAAAAGGTGGTGGCCAGGTAAATATCTTCCCAATCCTGGACCAGGCCGGCCTGCTGCAACAGCAGGGTGATATTGGCGGCATCCCGGGTAAGCTGGGGGCTGGCCAGGAGGAAATTCATCCGGCCGTACCACATCACGGCCCGGAAATAAGCCCGCAACACCGGGTTCTTGCTGTAGTGGCTCCGGGGCGTGAACTGGGTGTAATCTTCGGGAAAGCTCAGGCCCTGTTCCGCCTGGTATTTTCCCAGCAGCGGCGAGGGGGTCGCCTGGTTGGCGGACAGCACCAACTCCAGCTCCTGCCTGGCCAGGGCGTAAGCTTCGGGGGGCATCTTACTTTGCAGGTTCTCCAGATTCTTAACCATGGCCTCTTTGGTATCGGCCCGGTTGTCTTCCAGCAGCTCTTTGGCAGAGAAATCGTGGGCCGCCCCCAGGATGGCGGCGGGGACCGCCAGGAAGGCGGTCAGCCGCTGGTAACTTTCCTTTTGCTCGGGGCTGCCGGCGCCGGTATAGCGACTGCTGGCGGCATTGAGCAGTTCGTCGGTTATCTTTTTGAGTTTCGGGTAGAATTGCCGCTGCTCCAGGTATTCGAATTCCTTTTCCACCAGGCGATGGTAAACGTGGAGCAGGAAGTCGGTGGTGACAAAGACCGCGTGTTCCGGCCGCCGCAGGTAAGGGGCCTCAGGGCCCCCGGTCTCGGCGTACAGGTGGGTCCAGTCGTTGTAGCGGCCGCTAACCCCCTGGGGATCTTCGGAATAGAACCTATCAAGATTGGCCGCCAGGAAGAAGTGCCGGCTCTGCAGCGCCGCCCTCTGGCCCGGGGTAAAGGGTCGTTCGGCCGCCTGCTCGAACTGGCGCAGGTTGCTCAATTCCCCCAGGGTTAGCTGATATTCGGGCAACCTGGGAGAAAAAGACGACGGTTGGTAGACATATCTGGCAAAGGAGGCTTCCTTTTTAATGGCGGGAGCCTCTAAGCGAGCCCCTGGCTGCCGGAGGTAGTTAAGGAAATAAATGCCGGACAAGACCAACATCGCCAGAGACAGCAGGGCAATCAGGAAGGTTCTGTAGCTTTGCATGGCCGGAACCTCGTGCAATGGCAATAAGTGATGGAAAAAGCCGTAAGAGTCAACAACCCCACCCAGGCCGCAACCTCAGAATTATCCCAAATCTCGGTCAAATTGATCTTTGGATGTAGCCGCGGCCGCACCCGGTGCGCCTTTATGGGGCCCACCGCCCGCCCCCATAAGAATATGTCCCCATTGACGCGCCACCTGGCATGAGCCCTTCATCGGTTGGAAAGCCGGACAAGTTAAGGTTGGTGGTGGACCTCCGTGGGAGCCGGGATGCCCGGTCCCGGTCTCACGCCGAACTGCGTGATACCCTGATTTTCCATAGAAGATACGCGGCGCCGGCCACCAGGGCGGCCGCCACCAGGAAATCCAGGAAATGGGTGTATTGCTGGATGAGGCGCCAGTTTTCTTTGAGCCGCACCCCCAGGTAGGTGAGGAAAC